>DATENU010000008.1 GCA_035274845.1 Chthoniobacterales bacterium | reverse complement strand
GACGCAATCCCTTAGGTTCAAAGCGGCGTGGTCGTTGAGAATGCAGGCCCCATTGACGCCGCCGCCACCCTTGATTGTTAAGCTGTTAATCGTGACCGAATGGCCGGGCAAGACATGGAAGACACGGAAGGAGGCGTCTTGCGTGACTTTGATCGGAACCGTCGCACTACTAGCGTCGATCGTAATGTTGGAATTGATCGCGATCTCGCCGCTGGTCAGGGTGATTGTCGAGCCATTGAGAAAGATGGCGAACGTAACCAGGCTCCCATCGCCCGCAGCGGCGATCCTGTCGCGGAGTGAGCCGGGTCCGCTATCGTTCGTGTTAGTAACTTGATAAATAGTGGTGGTATTCGGAGAAAATTCCGAACCGGCCAGAACCGCGCAAAGGAGGACGAAGAGCAGCAACCCGGTCATCGCTGAAAAATGGCGAAGGCGCAGGCGCACGTCAGATTGCCTAACAGATTACTAATAACGTTCCAATCAAAAAAAGCTAGGTGGAGCCGGCACCCGCCCTCGTGCCGGGGGAGCAAGCAGAATCACAGCTCCGGCTCCCCGGCCTGAGGGCAGGCCGTCTCCAACCCGAGCTGTCTCCAACTAATTCAACGCGCGAGCAATCTTTCGTAGAGCGCCCGGGTTTGCTCCGCGATCGCCGGCCAGCCGAATTTTTCCTCGGCCCGTTTCCGGCCCGCCCTGCCGAATTCCTCGCGCAGAACCGAATCGGCCATCAGTTGATTGATCCGCGCCGCGAGGTCGCGCGCGAACTTTTCCGGATCGCGCGGCTCGAAGGGACTCTCTTCCATTTGATCGATCGGGACCAGGAAGCCGGTCTCGCCATCGACCACGACTTCCTTGATTCCACCCACAGCCGTCGCCACCACCGCCGTTTCGCAGGCCATCGCTTCGAGATTGATGATTCCAAACGGCTCGTAAATCGATGGGCAACAAAAGACGGCGGCATTTGAGTACAGCTCGCGGACGATCGGTTTCTCGACCATCTCATTGATCCAAATCACGCCGCCGTGTTCCGCCTGAACCCGGGCGACGACTTCTTTCATTTCCTGCTCAATCTCCGGAGTGTCGGGAGCGCCGGCGCAAAGAACGACCTGAAATCCTTCGTCCATGTGTTTAACGGCGCGGACGAGATGAATGATTCCTTTCTGGCGAGTGATTCGTCCGACGAAAAGCACGAACGGCTTCTTGATTCCGTACTTTGTCAGCGCCGCCGTGGAATCGGTCTTCCGGTATTCCTCGAGATCGATCCCGTTATGAATGACGTGCAAACGGCTGGGTTCGACGTTGAACAGCCGTTCGATGTCGGCCTTCGTCTGAGCTGAGACGGCAATCACCGCATCAGCCATTTCCAGCGCGGTCTTTTCGACCCACACCGAAAAATCGTAACCGCCGCCGAGCTGCTCGCGTTTCCATGGCCGGAGAGGTTCGAGGGAATGCACCGTGATCACGAGCGGGAGGCCGTAATTCATTTTCGCCAGGATCCCGCCAAAGTGGCTGTACCACGTGTGGCAATGCACGAGGTTGGCCTCGATTTTCGTCGTGTTGAAATCGGTGCAGCGGCGAACCGCGCCAAAAACGGATCGAAGCGGCGGCGGACAGGTGAACGCTCCGGTATCCAGCTCGAATCCGGTCACCGAAAGATTGCCCTTCTCGAACTTCTGATCGCCGAAGCAGCGAACTTCGATCGGCATTAGTTTGGCGAGCTCACGCGAAAGATAATCAACGTGCACCCCGGCCCCGCCGTAGACATTCGGCGGGTATTCGTTGGTGAGGAAAAGCGCCTTCACCCCATTGTTTTAATAGCGCACGCTCAATCCGACAAATGGGTTCAGATCATCGGCAGCGTCGGTGAGTCCAACGTTAACGCCGGTATCGAGCTGGACGTTGGGCGAGAGGCGGTAGGTCAACCCGCAATCGAACGTCGCGATCCAGCCGGCGTGCCTTTCGTTGCTGACGTTGCTGAAGAGCTCGACGTAAGCAGCCAGGCGTTTGGTGAAATCGTGGCTGAACGTGACCGCGTTCACGATCTCCTGGTGGTAACCGCCGCCGTTCATGTCGCGCGCGTGATCGACTTCCAGCTGCATCGCCAGTTCGTTATCGAGCGGCAACCGGAAAAGGAGCGGCAGAATCACGCCACCTTCCACGGCGCCGTTGCCGAGATCGTGCGAGGCGGTCGGCACTTTAAGAAAGGGCATGGCGGCGAAGGCGGTTGACCCATCGTCGTCCCCCCAGAAGTTGATCTTGATGCGGAGAGCAATGTCGCCAAAACCTTCCGCCCGCATCGTGCGGCCGGTATCGCGGTCCGTTGTTTTCTCGATGTTGTATGTCTCCACCACGAGTTGGAGGTCGACGTTGTTCAGCACCCCGACCTTCAAGTTCACCGGAGCAATCCCCCACCCCGTCACCTTCTCGTGGCTCGATCGGTCCGTGGTGTAGGTAGCGAAATCCATCTCGAGTTGAAAATGGCCGGCATCGACGGTGATCGGGCTTTCCGTCTTGTCAGGCCGATCGGTTTCCATCTCGCGCATCAACGATTCCGGCGTCGGATGAAACAGGTCGAACCCGTTCTTGTCCGGGCGCTCCTCGGCCAGGGCCGCGAACGGAACGATCCCGAAGAGAACGAGGGCGCAGGCGGTGCGCCTCATTTTTGGACCTTCAGCAGCAACACCGGGACATCGACTTCGTGCCGAACTTTGTCGGCTGTGCTGCCCAGAAGTAAATCACCGACGAGTCGATGCCCGTGGGTCGTCATGGCAATCAGGTCGACCAGTTCCGCCTTCGCCAATTTAATGATCTCCGTCGCCGGGTCACCCATCGCCAGGATCGTTTTCACCTCGTAGCCTTCCGATTCCAGTTCGCGTGCAAGCTCCGACAAATATTGCCGGTCCTGTTTCATTTCCTCGCTCTCCTGCAATCCGAAGCGCTCGTAGTTCCGAGCCGCCCAACCATCGGCCACGTGGACCAGAGTCAGCCTGGCATCCACGAGCTTCGCCAATCGACGGATATGGCTCAGGATTGTCTGGTCCGATTTGCGATTTTCGACGGGAACGAGAATCCGGTTGTACATGTCTACTCCAGCCCAAGCCAGCCCCGGAACGTTTGGAAAAGGAGCCAGGCGTTGAGTAATGCAATCACGATCGCAATGGTCCACGCCAGCCATTTCACGACCGGGCTGTTGACGAATTCGCCCATCTTCACCTTGTCGCTGGTGAACAGGACCAGCGGAAACACGGCGAAACTCAATTGCAGGCTGAGAATGACCTGGCTGAGCACGAGCAGGTTCGTCGTCCCTTTTTCCCCCGAGATAATGGTGACAATGACCGCCGGGATAATGGCGATCAGTCGGGTGATGAGGCGGCGAAGCCAGGGCCGCAGCCGGATATTGAGAAAGCCCTCCATCACGATCTGGCCCGCCAGGGTGCCGGTCAGGGTCGAGTTTTGCCCCGATGCCAGCAGCGCCAGGGCGAAGAGGGTGCTGGCCCCGGTCGCGCCCAGCAACGGCGTCAGGAGTTTGTAGGCTTCCTGGATTTCCGCGACGTCGTTGCGCCCGTGGGTGTAAAAGGTCGCCGCGGCCACGATCAGGATGGCCGCGTTAATGAAGAGCGCGAACATCAGGGCAACTGTCGAGTCGATGGTCGCAAACTTGATGGCTTCGCGTTTGCCGGGCGAGGTCAATTCATAACGGCGCGTCTGAACGATCGAGGAATGCAGATAAAGATTATGCGGCATCACCGTCGCGCCCAGGATGCCGATCGCGATATAGAGCATGCCGGGATCGCTCACGATCTGGGGCGACGGCACAAACCCTTTCGCAATGCCAAGAAGATCCGGGCGCGACGCGATGATTTCCCAGGTAAAGCACCCGCCGATCAGAAGGATAAGGGTGATGACCAGCGCTTCGATGTAGCGAAAGCCCTTGTTCTGCAAAAACAACACGAACAACACATCCAGCGAGGTGACGCAGACGCCCGCGAGCAGCGGCAGGCCGAACAGCAGATTCAGGGCGATGGCGGAACCGATGACTTCCGCCAGGTCGCAGGCGGCAATGGCGATTTCGCAAATCACCCAGAGAAAAAAGGAGACCGGCTTGCTGTAATGGTCGCGGCAGGCCTGGGCCAGGTCGCGGCCGGTGGCGATCCCCAGTTTGAGGGAGAGCGCCTGGAGGAGAATGGCCATGAGGTTCGACAGCATGATCACGCTCAGGAGCGTGTAGTTGTACTTCGAGCCGCCGGCCAAATCGGTGGCCCAATTCCCCGGATCCATGTAACCGACGGCGACCAGGAAACCGGGCCCGGCAAAAGCGATGAGCTTGCGGAAGAAGCTGGCCGAAGCGGGGACGACCAGGCTGCGGTGAACTTCCGAAAGGCTCGGCAGCTCCGGGACGGCCCGCCACCCCGCGGTGGAATGCGAAGTTTCCGGGGGGCTAATATTAGCCATGACTAAGTTATTTGTTTGAAACTAAATATCTGTCAACTGACAAATATTTTTATTTTGCGCTATCGACCGATCCCGCTACCTTCTTTCGCCGTGGCCACTTCCCGCAAACCCCGTCGCAATTCCGCCGCGGTCGAGGACTACCTCGAGCGGATCCTCGAGTTGATCGACTCGAAGGGCTACGCCCGGGTGGTCGACATCGCCACCAGCCTGAAGATCTCGCAGGCCAGTGTCAGTAACATGGTGCAGCGCCTCGATGGCGAGGGCCTCCTCAAATACGAGAAGTACCGCGGCCTTGTCCTAACCACCGCCGGTGAAACCCTGGCCCGGAACATCATCCGCCGGCACCAGCTCCTGACCGATTTCCTGACTCTGCTGGGCCTCGATCCCCAGGTGATTCATCATGATGTCGAAGGCATGGAGCATCACATCAGCGCGCCGACATTGAAGGCGATCGCAGCTTTGACCGCGCAGCTCAAGCGACGGCCGGCCTTGTTGGCGCAGGTGACCAAGTAGGTGGATCGAGCGCTACGACGCTCGATGGGGGCGACGGCGCTGCCCTCATCGCCCGCGGAGCGGCCGATCCACCAGAAAGCTTTGAATCCATGGTTTCCCTCCCCGGCACGGTGGCGTGCCGGCTCCAAGACTACGAGCGCAGCTCAAGCGCCGCCCGGCCTTGTTGGCGGAAGTAACCAAGTAGGTGGATCGAGCGCTCCGACGCTCGATGGGGCGACGGCGCCGCACTCATCGCCCGCGGAGCGGTCGATCCACCAGAAAGCTCCGAATCCATGGTTTCCCTCCCCGGCACGGTGGCGTGCCGGCTCCAAGACTACGAGGGCGCGCCAGCTCCAGTACCCGTTGACGTTCCTCCAAAACGCCTTCTACTGTCACCGTCCCGCTAACGGACGTGAAATGGAATTGACCTGGGGAGCGTTCGGGGTTGGGGAATCTGCGCGGCGTTGGTCTTCCTTCTTTCCCTTTGCCGCCGCGAATCCCGAAACGGCCAGCCCTTCATCCAAAGCCACAGGAACGCGCCAGGCCGGCACGGACAACCGCTGCCGGATTCTCGTGGTCGAGGATCACCTCGACACCCTGCGCTCGCTGAAGCTTCTCCTGACGCGCCTCGGCTATCATGTCCTCATCGCCAAGAATATGACGGAAGCCCTTGGCCTCGCAGAGGACGAGCCGTTCGACATTCTCCTGAGCGACATCGGCCTGCCCGATGGCAGCGGCCTCGAGCTCATCCGGCGGCTCCGCCACATCCGCAACGTCCCCGCGCTCGCCATTAGCGGATTCGGGATGGAGGAAGACGTGCAACGAAGCCGTGACGCCGGGTTCGCGGATCACCTGACCAAGCCGGTCAGCCTCGATCGCCTGCAATCCGCCATTTCCGACCTCGAAGGCCAGGCGGGCTAAGTCTCGATTTCCGGCTTCGCCGAACCGTCGGCCGCGACGTCCTCTTTCAGCTTGCGGAAGTGCACCTGGCCGACCCGGCGTCCGTCGGACTGGGAAACCGTCACGACGTAATTATCGATCTGCACCTGCTCGCCCTTTTGCGGAAGGTGGCCGAGCAAATGGGTCACGTAACCGCCAATCGTGCTCACATCCGCGCTCTCCAATTCCAGGCCCGCCAGGTCCCGGAGCTCATAAAGGCCGAGCGCTCCATCGACCGAAAATTCATTTTCGTTGATCTTCCGGAACTCCGTTTTCTCGGCATCGAATTCGTCCTGGATATCGCCCACGATTTCCTCGAGCACATTTTCGAGGGTCACCATCCCGACCGTGCCGCCGTATTCATCCACGCCGATGGCGAGGTGGGCGTGTCGGGTCAGAAAAAGGGTGAGCAGTTTCTCGAGCGACATCATCTCCGGCACCGGAATCAGCTCGCGCTTGATCCGGAGGAGGTCCGGCTGCGGATCGCGCAGCATCGGCATCAGCTCCTTGATATGAATGAGGCCCACCGCGTTATCGAGATGCCCGCGGCAGAGCGGAAACCGCGTGTGGCGCGATTCCAGCGCCTTCTTCACGTTCGCTTCGAAGCTTTCCTCGAGATCGAGAAACACCACTTCGCCGCGCGGCGTCATGATATCGCGCACCACCCGTTGCCGCAGATCGAGGGCGTTGACCAGGAGATCGCGCCCGAGCTCCGAGACCTCGTCGGACTTTTCGCTCTCGTCGAGAATGAGGCGCAATTCTTCCTCGCTGTGGGCGAGCTCGGAGCCGGCGACCGGCTTGATCCGCAGCAAACGTTGCAGGAAAAAATTCGACGACCTGTTCAGGATCCAGATGGCCGGCTTGAAAAGGATGTAAAAGCCGCCAAGTGGCCGGGCGAGCGCGAGCGAAACGGAGAGCGGGCTTCCGATGGCGATGTATTTCGGGGCCAGCTCACCAAAAACGATGTGGAGAAATGTGATCCCGATAAAAGCCAGGGTGATCGAGATCGTCGAGATCAGGGCGTGCGAATGCACATTCATGAGACCGAACGCCGGCTCGAGCATGCGCGCCAGGAATGCCTCGCCGATCCACCCCAGGGCAAGGCTCGCCAGGGTTATCCCAAGTTGGGTCGCGGAAAGATAGGCGTCGAGATGCGACCGGACGTGTTTCGCGAAAACCGCTCGCGCATTCCCTTCGTCCTCCAGCGCATCGAGCTGGCTGCTGCGCACTTTCACGATCGCGAATTCAATCGCGACGAAAAAGGCGTTGAGCGCTACGAGCCCAACGATGACCGCGAGTTTGCCGAGAAGGACCAGCGGCGGGTCCCAGTGTTCGGCAATGGCTTCGGCCAACGGCCCGGCCGCGAGAAAAGGAGAAAACAAAAAGTTCATGGAACGGATGCGCGCCGCACACCCGGAAACCCAACGAGTCGGCTGCCTACCAGCTCGACTTGGTCACACCCGGGATGAACCCGCCGGAGGCGAGTTCACGGAAGGTCAGGCGCGAAATCTTGAAACGGCGAATAAAGGCCCGGCGGCGGCCGCTCACTTCGCAACGATTGACCACCCGGGTGGGGCTGGCATCGCGCGGCAGTTGCGAGAGACCGATATAATCTTTCTTCGCCTTGAGCTCAGCGCGGAGAGCCGCGTATTTTTTCACGGTCGCGCGCTTACGGTCGTTGCGATTAATCCAGGACGTTTTCGCCATAAAGGAACGCGGAAAGTAGCGGGCTTCTTCGGGAATGCAACCGTTTTCTCCGCCCCGAACGAATCTTGGGCAACTTGCCCGCCGGAGGGCGGCGAAGCAGGGTTTTCCGAATGTTTCCACTCAACGCCAACGCTTTACCCCCGACCGCCGCGGAGCTGGCCCAGGCCATCAACGCCAGTCTGCGCTCCGTCTTCACTCTCAACCGCGACCCCGCCGAGGTCCGTGATCTCTCCTATCCTCATCTGGCGGCCATCGAAGTTTCCCTCGACGGCGCGCAATTGCCGGGACCTCCCCCTGCCCTGCCGTCGTTGAGCAGCCAGCCTGCTCCGGCGTTGACGGTCGGTTCGTTCAAGGCCGGCGGTCGAGGGCTTTCCGTTGGTCCCGCCGCGCTCGATTTCGCGCTCACCGCTACTGGCGTCGAGCTCTACCAGGCCAAAGACCATTCGGGGAAAATTGTGCTCCTCCTGCACAATGCCGCGCAGGGACGGGTTGAAGCTTCGGTTTCGAAGGCCGATCTCGAAGCGTTGATCGCCGAGGCCGCGCAAAGCCAGGCCGGAAAACACGGAGTCAAAATCGACAACGTCCAGCTCTCCCTGCGTTCCCAGGGTCCGCGCTCGCTTTCGGCCGAAGTGAGTTTGCGCGTCCAGAAACTTTTCCTCAGCGCCTCGCTTCGCATCACCGGACAGCTCGACCTCGATGATGCGCTCAACGCCCGGCTTTCCGCGCTGGATTGCACGGGCGAAGGCGCCATCGCCGGAATTGCGTGCAACGTTCTAAAACCGCATTTGGAAAAACTTAACGGCCGCGAATTCCCCCTCATGTCGCTCCCGCTCGGAGAAGCCCGCCTCCGCGATGTGCGCCTCGCCGCCGGCGACAAACTTTCGGTGACGGCGGTGTTCAGCTCCGCGAGCTAGTGGCAATAGGTCGCAGATAACCTATAGGTCTTATCTTCCCCCAAACGCTTTCCGCACATGATCATCAAAATCGGTTTCGATATTGAGTTCGAGCTGCCCGGCCCAACGCCGATGCTGCTCATGCTCTACGTCCATCCCTCGCGCCAGGCGGATCTGCGCACCGAGGAAAAGATCGTGGTCGAGCCAAATATTCCGCTGACCGATTTCACCGATCTCTATGGAAACCGTTGCGCGCGTCTCATGGCGCCCGCCGGCCAGGTACGCTTCACCCTCGAAGCCCTGATCGAAGATAGCGGCCAGCCCGACGAACAATGTCCCGACGCCATCCAGCATCGGGTTGAAGACCTGCCGAGCGAAACCCTGCCGTTTCTTCTCACCAGCCGCTACTGCGAAGTGGACAAGCTTTCCGATATCGCCTGGCAGCTTTTCGGGACGACTCCTCCCGGCTGGCCACGCGTCAAAGCCATCTGCGACTGGGTCCACAATCATATCACTTTTGGCTACCATTTTGCCGACGCGACCAAGTCCGCGTTCGACGTTTACAACGATCCGCGCGGGGTCTGCCGCGACTTCAGCCATCTCGCCCTCGCTTTCTGTCGCTGCCTGAACATTCCGGCGCGTTATGTCACCGGTTACATGGGAGACATCGGCGTCCCCGTAGTCCTGCCGATGGACTTCAGCGGCTGGTTCGAAGTCTATCTCGGCGGACGCTGGTACACGTTCGATGCCCGGCACAACATTCCTCGCATCGGCCGCATCGTCATGGCCGTCGGCCGCGACGCCGCCGACGTGGCGCTGACCACAAATTTCGGCCGCGCCATCCTCAAGAAATTCTTCATCATCAGTGACGAAATGCCGTCCGATCAAAACCCTGCCTAGCCCTCCCGAATCGCAAAGATCGTCGAGTTAGGCGAAAGAATGTTCGCCTTGAAATGCGAACTTTCGTCTAATTCTCGTTAGACCTATGCAGCGACTTATACCATTCGTCCCGATGGTCGTGGTCTGGATCAGCTGTGTCTCCACCGCGAGTTCGTTTGGTCCGTCTCCAAACTCATACAGCGTCGTGCTCGTCTCAGCCGCACCAAGCGGAGCGGCTACGGCGAAGGTGCATCGGAAGGACGTCAAGGAGCCAGATCGTATTTTTGCGACGTACGAAGCGCTACAGGATTTCTGCGCGACTCTTCCCGACGGCGCACAGCTCCGATATGTCTATCCGATGCAGAGCGCTCTCCCGCCAGGATCACACATTTTCCTGAACCGTTTTAATGAGCTTCAGGCGTTTTGCGCATCGCGATGCGTGAAGTTCGAACGTTTGTATCCGGACTGGTGACAAGGTCTAACAATACGATGGAGCGAACGGCTGGCAGCCTCGGTTCCTCACTTTCCGCGAGACTCCACCCTCAACCCGAAGCGACGCGCCGTCCCGCCGGCCGTCGCTCATCTTGTTCTCGTTAGGCCTTATGCGTTTCGGATTACCGGCACTACTCCTCTCGGCAGCGGTGGCGATGGGAGACATCATCGTGAGAGCACCCGTGAAGGACAAGGAAGCGCTCGTCGGCACCTGGGAGGGAGTGAACGCGGCGGAAGACGGATACCTGTTCCGGATGGTGCTGGCTGGCGGGGACAAGGGATATCTGATCTGGCCACGGTATTTTTCAAGCGAGGTGCCCCGCAACGCCCGTTACTTCTTCCTCGGCCAGCTAAAAAAACTCGAGCTGAAGAATGGACGCTTGAAACTGCTGTTTCGTCGCGCCCCCAGTGAAAGGACTGCCGAGGGCAAGGGGAACGGAGACGACGCGATCGAAATCGAGGGCCGGGTCGTCGGATGGCGCGGCAACGACGAGATGTTCAGCGGCACCGCTACGCTCCGCGCGGGAAACTACCACCGTGCGTTCAAGATCGCGCTCTGGAAGGGGGAACACATCCGCCAGCTCGCTGCAGACGCTCGCCGGGCGGCCGACGACCTCGCTTTGGCAATGAGCCCCGGACCAGTCGGGTCGCGTGAGGATGCTCTCGCCATCCTGCGAAAAAATGGCGTAATTGTCGAAGGGCCTCCCGGCCAGATGGGTGAAGGCACCCGCATTGTCGCAGCGGAGTGGAATGACGATTGGCGACGATGGATCATTGAGCTCCAACAGCCGAAGGGGGACTCAGTCAGGCTGAGCGTGGATGTGCCGGAGAATGGTTATGAATACCTTCTTTCAGACGAAATGCGGTGAAGGTCTAACTGCGATGGAGCGAACAGCGGCCGCCGAATCGCTCATCTTACCCTCGTTAGACCTTCTGCGTTACGCAGCAGCAGCATTCTCGCTCTTCTTCCTTGGCGCGTGCGCGGCGGTCGAGCAATCAAGCAATGCAATGTATTCCTCGCTGCTCTCCAACGCAGACATCGCAGAGATCACGGCTTTAGTCGCTCGACGTAGCGACATTCGACAGCCCATCTTTCGAATCACCACACAAGATGCGCGCAGCAATCGATTCGTTGTTTACACCGGCCATAAAGAGAGAATTGGTGACCAGTCGGATTATTTTTCAGTGCAGAAGCTACATGGAACGTGGCATATCGTGTCTACTGTCTCGCACGACATCGTGATACCGCACCCGGAGCGAGCCATAGTCACTTGATGGAGGCACATCAACAGGCCTAGCCTCAACGTTGAATTGCAACATTTGCGACGAAATCCCGCGGTGAAGCTGGAGCAACGCCACGCGCTGTAGCCACGCCGCTCTGTCGGCGCGCGACGCGGCATTTTGCGATCGCGCGTAGTACGGCGCCTGAGCGCCGTCACTACAACGCTGCATAATGGCGACTAGAGCGCCGCGGCTCCATTTACTGGCGCGCCAGGCGCCGGAACATCCAGATGCCGAGCCCGATAAAGAGAACATTCGGGAACCAGACCAGCAGCTCGGGATGGAGCTTGGCGTTCGCGCGGAGGGTGTCGGCAATAATGATGAAGAGAAAATAGAAGACGCCGACGACCAGGCTCACCGCAAAACCAAAGGAGGTTTCCCGGCGATGAGCGGTGATGCCGAGCGGCACCCCGATCAGGGCAAAGACCAGGCAGGCCAGCGGAAACGAGAACCGCTTGTTGATCTCCGTCCGGCTCGAGCTCCGCATTTTCGGGTCCTCATTTTTTAATTGTTCAAGCAGCTGCTCGATCGAGAGCATCGAACGGCTGGCCCGTCGCTTTTCCTTTTCGTACAGCTCCTCCAGGCTGATCGGCAGCGTGCCTTCGGCGACGTTGATGCCATCGCGTATCCGGCGAAGATCGTAGGGATCAAACTCGTCCCTCTGCTGGTAACGCGCGTTATAGAGATGCATCAGGATCCGCCGGTTCGGCAGGTCGGTCTCGAGCATGCCGACCCGGGCGTGGGTCACTTTCATCGGCATCCAGTCGTCGTTGAGTTCGAAGACGAGAATGTTTTCCAGCCGGTTGCCTTCCTTCCGACCAACATAAATTTTGCGCCCGGGAAATTGATCGATCACCTGGTCGCTCCCAAAAAGCGCCATCGGATTGCGGGTGGCGAGATTGAACACCGTGGCCCGCATTTCTTCCTGGGCGGCGGGGGCGACCTGCACATTGAGCCAGAGCGAGGCGCCAGTGCAAATAATCGCGATGAAGACGAGCGGGATGCAGATCCGGGTGATGCTGACGCCGTTGGAGCGGAGCGCGATCAATTCGTTGTCCGCCGAGAGCCGGCCAAAGACGAGCAGCACGGCGGTGAGCAATCCCCACGGAATGGTAAAGATGAGGGAGAACGGCAGGACGTAGGCGATAAAGCCCAGCACGTATTCAATCGGCAGGTCGTGGTTGACCAGGAGCGGGAGGAGTTTTCGGAAAATGTTGCCCAGGACGAGGACGAAACTGAGGACCGCGATGGCGAAAATGAGATTAAAAATCAGCTGCCGGCTGATGTATCGGTCGATCATTTTCATCGCTGCCGTTTGTTAGTTCCGATTCGGGAGCGTGGCAAGTTGGAGACGGCAAATGGAGACGGCCTGAGCGCATATGGAGGCGGCCTGGGCGCATATGGAGACGGCCTGCCCACAGGCCGTGGAGGCCGAAGTAGGTATCAAAGGATTCCCTCTCCGGCACGGTGGCGGGCCGGCTCCAGCATGCTAAAATGACGGCGCGCGGCGGTGTTGTCCGGCCCCGCTTGCTCAACTTCTTGATGATTCTGGCCCGACTACCGAAGACTTTTCTTACCTGGGCCGTCACCTTGCTCACGCTCGGCGGGATCGCCGCCGCGCTCCGGGCCGTCGCGCCAGATTACGCCAGCGTCCGCGCGGGACGCGTCGACGCCGGCTATCTCCAGTCCGGCGACTGCCGGAAATGCCATGGATCAAATTACGCGACCTGGTCTGCCACGTATCACCGCACCATGACCCAGGAAGCAGGTCCTGAAAGCGTCCTGGGCGATTTCGATCGCCATAACACGATCACTTACCAGGGCGTCCGTGCGGAGATGGTGCGACAGGACGGGAAGTATTGGATGAAAGTCACCGGCGCCGACGGCCACACCCAGCAACTCGAAATCGTGCGCACGGTCGGTTCCCGGCGGATTCAGCAATATCTGACCAAGACCGGCGACACCTGGTATCGCGCCCCGATTGCCTACGATCTTGTCCAAAAACGCTGGATGCACCTCAACGGCTCGTTCTTCTTTCCCGACGGCAGCGATTACAACCAGCACGTCGCGGAGTGGAATGTGAATTGTGTTTTTTGCCACAACGTGAAAGCGCAGCCGGGGTTGGATTGGACGAACCGGACCTGGAAGACCGAGGTCGCCGAGCTCGGGATTGCCTGCGGCGCCTGTCACGGGCCGGCCGGCGAACACGCCCAGCGCGCGCTTTCGCCGGTCACCCGCTACTGGTGGAAACTGGACGAAAAGGACGGCCCGCCCCGCGCGGTGGTCCATCCGGACAAACTCGACTCCGATCGTTCGGCGATGATCTGCGGCCATTGCCACGGCCAGCGCATTCCTCAGCCGCTCGACCGCATCCGGCCGATGATGAGCGTCGGAGATCCATACGATCCCGGAAAAAATTTGCACGATTTTTACAAGCCGGTGCAGCGCGACGACAAGGTTGAGTCGTTCAGTTACGCCACCCGCTTCTGGGATGACGGCTCCCCTCGCCTCACCGCCTACGAATACCAGGGGATGACCCGCTCGAAATGTTTCACCGCGGGCAAGCCGGGCCAGCGCATCACCTGCACCTCCTGTCACGAAGTTCATGGCGGCGATCCCCGCGGCCAGCTCACGGAGAAAATGAAAACGAACGCGGCCTGCACCCAGTGCCACGAGCAATTCGCGGCGCCGGCGCAGTTGGCCGAACACACGAAGCACAAGGCCGGATCGACCGGCAGCCTCTGTTTCAACTGCCATATGCCGTCGATCGTTTATGGAATCATGACCGCGCGCCGGACCCATCACATTACCAATCCGATGCCGGACGAAACCGTTCGGTTCCGCAAACCAAACGCCTGCAACCAATGCCACCAGGATTGGTCGGTCAATCAGACCATCGCCACCGCCCAGCGTCTTTGGCCCAAGGCTTACGCCGAAAGCAAGAGCGGCGACCAGCGTTTTGACGAACCCGAAGGCCAGCGCGCGCTCTTCAGCGGCGACGCCGTCACCCGCGCGCTCACCGCCGCCGCGATGGCGCCCGCGACTGATGCCACCGCTCCCTTGTTGCTCGAAGCCATGCAGGACAACTATCCGATCGTGCGCTACTTCGCTGCGAACGCCCTCGCCGCCCAGCACCCCGGCCTAACGAAGCCCGACTACCTCGCGCCCACCGAGGTGCGCAATGCGACGCTGCAAACCTGGTATCCTTTCTGGGCGGCCGACAAGCTCCGCGACGCGCGCGCGGCTCGCGAACGGCTCAGCCCGCTCCGGTCCGAAACCGATGTGGAAGTTGGCGAATAAGCTCGCCTGCCGGCCTTTCCCGAGTTTCTTTTCCTTTCGATGCCCACTCCTACTCATCCGGCCAACGACACCGCGCCTTTGATCCGCCAAGGCTGGATCTCACTCGCCCTCTGGATTGCATTCGGGATTCTGCTCGAAGGCTTCCGCGCCTTTCGCTCTCCGTCGGTGCTCGATGATGCCGTGCGCCAGGACATGTTTCGCCTCGCCCATGCCCATGGCACTCTGCTCAATCTTGTCTTGATCGCCGCCGCGATTTGCGCCCGGCTCGAGCTGGTCCGGATCGGACCCGGTACTTCGCTTGGGTTACGCTCTTCCGTCATCCTGTTGCCAGCCGGATTTTTGATCGGCGGCCTTTGGCATTTCAAGGACGAACCCGGGCTCGGTATTCTCCTCGTCCCGATCGGGGCCGTCCTCCTTCTCGCCAGCGCCATCTATCTCAGCCTCACCCTGCCGCGGCGCATGTAGCGGCGGCGTTCCACCGTCTCATGGAGCCGGCACGCCTTCGTGCCGGGGAGAGTGCGGCCACGTCGTCTCCCACCGGCCTGATGGCAGGCCGGCTCCAAGAAGCCGGCTCGCCGCGGCGACCCGTCGACATAACCCTCTACGGGGCCGCCTCGGGAGCGCTCATGCTTTTGCTGTAAAACCCCGATCGATCGAAACAACAAACGCGTTTCTTCCCGCCCGCGAGCATCGAGCACGCATTCTTCACCCGGCGCGCGCGCGTTTCCCGCTGCTTGGCGGAAAGGATCCAATGAATCCAATCTCTCCGCGCGCTAACTGTGATCGCCGACCACAAAGCCTTTGCTTTCGGCGCGCCCGCGAGCGCCTTTCGCAAATCCGCCGGCACCTTCGCCTCCGGTTCCTCGGCCGGCGGCCCGATCTCCATCGTGACAACGTCGCCCGCGTCAGCCTTCGCCGCCTCGAGCATTTCCCGGGTCACCTTGAGCCAATGACTCTTTTCGCCGTCCGGCTCTACCTCGGCCTGAAACGGAAAACCATTGATCGTGCCTTCCACCGGCGTCATCCCCCGCGACCGCAGCTTCGCGCTCGCCTCCTTCGGTAAAATGAGAAATGTCCAGGGGGGGATTTTCGATTGGCCCTTTTCCGTTCCGGCCGGCCGAAACAGTTTCGCTTTGAAACGAATCTTAGAAACCGTCTTGCTCATATCGGCTTGGTATCGATTCCCCTTTTTACCCTTCCGACCCCCATTGACTCCATTCTTAATTCTTCCTTCTTCCTTCTTAATTTCCCTCACACCTGCTGGAATCGAAGATAGAGGAACCGCTGCTCCGTCTGCCAGGGCGTGGTATGCGTTTCCCGGCGGGATTCGCGCAGGACAAAACTGGCCCCGAGCTCCGCTTCGATCGAGGCCTCGTCGTGCCGCATCACTGGGAGGCCGCTGCACTTCGGCGGTCCGTCCAGCGCGAAAGTCGCGATGATCACATGCCCGCCCGGCTGCAAGGTTCGCTGAAGCGTTGAAACGTAGGCGCGCCGTTCGCCGGGTTCGGTGAGGAAATGGAACAGGGCGCGATCGTGCCAAACCGCGAAACGATGAGGCGGCTCGAAAGAAGTCACATCGCCCTCGAACCATTCCACTGCCGCCGCGCGTTCGCCGAGCCGGACACGCGCATGACTGAGGGCCGGGGCGGAAATGTCGAAAACGGCCAGCGACGAGTAACCGTCCTCAAGCAGGCAATCGATAAGCGTCGAAGCGCCCCCGCCAACATCGATGACTCCCGCGTCCTTGTCCGCACCGGTCGCCCGGATCAGCCCCAGCGAGAGCTCGGGACGCGGTTGATACCAACTGACGTCGTCGGGCGCTTTTTGTTGATAGACTTCCGTCCAGTGCTGCTTGCGATCCATGCTTTAGGGTGAAGCTGCAACGCCCGACGAAACCGGGATTAGCGAAAGCCCGCGGCTCTCATTCTTTTGGCTTTGTTATTCGAGCATCGGCTTCTGTTCCATCCGTATGCCGGAGCCGTAATTTGCGGGTCTCGCCCGGATTCAATTTCATAAACGGTCGCAGCTCTGTCGCACGCTTTCCCGCGATGTTCTGGCCCTCGATCTGAATGATCTGATCCCCGACCTTCATCCCAGCCGCCTCGGCCAATGAACCCTTGGTCACCTCCGTCACCACAATCTTGGTGACGATTGGATTAAGAAAAAACCCTTCACCCTCGACCTGGGTGACGAACCCGAGTTTCTGCTCAGCGCCGGCGCTCTGCGCGAGGACAAGTAAACAGAGGAAGAGCAAGAGACAATGGAGACGGCCTGCCTTCAGGCCGTGGGAAGAGCGCGTCGCTGCAAATTCATACTTCATTCTTCTTCTTCCTTTCGAACGCCGCACGACGCTTATGATTGGCGAGCGAGATGAAATAGTAGGAGCTTCCCACGGCTGCGGCGATCAACGCAACAGTTCCTGAAGCCCGGCCACTGCGCAGAAAGAAGATGTAGCCGTATATCGCCAGGGGAATGTAGAGAAGAATTCCCGAAATCATCCCGGGCGAATAACGCCTGGTCTGGATGGCCCCGACGATGTGGAAGACCGCATTCTCGGCGAGAAGAGCCGCCAGCGCCAGCCACGCTGCCACTCCGTTGCCTCTGGGCGACCGCACGGCCAAAGCAACGTTCGCGCTGAAAAGGACCAGGACCATATTGATGATGACCAGGTACCGGTCGGTCACGCTCGCCCTGATGTCGGGCCGATATGCTGTCCACCATTCCTTAAACCCACCCGGAAAAACGAACTCCTCAAAAATGTGAATGAGCGCAGCCACAGTGAGCGACCACGCAAGCAACGTCAGGGGCATTAACACAACATCAGCGACGCCACTCCTGCCCGCAATGCATTGCTGTCACTTCTTAATTCTTCCCTTTTACTTCTTCCTTCCCCAAGTCACTCCGCACTAATCGTGACGAAGTAGCCGTCCGGGTCGCGAACCGAAAATTCCATGGTGCTCGTGTTAGGATTCTGGCGTGGCTCCTCCTCAAAGCGGGCCACAAGCGCCCGGGCCCTTTGCCGGGCGGCGTCGAAATCGCCGACTCGGAAGAAGAGCAACAACCCGTTCCCGGGAGTCGCGACCTCGGGGCTCGCCAGCGTCGGATGTTCGTGCTCGCCCCACTGATGCAGACAAAGCAGCACGGTCCCGTCGCGATCCACCACTTGAGCCCAGCCGGCGTGGGCCTGCTTTTTTGAGCAGGCGAGAATTTCTTCGTACCAGCGCGCACTCGTTGATACATCCCGCACGCCAATGATGGTCCAAAGTCGTTTCATTTCATTTCGCTCTGACGTCTAAGGCTTCGCCCCCTGGCATTCTCCTCCGCTTTGAGATTCTGATTCTTCTTCGGGAAACCAGGCGAGGCCCATGCGGGGGCGCGCACAGTCTGGCCAGCCGACGATTACATACGTCTTCTCGATCTCGAACATTGCGGGATCGTCGGGCGCGTTGCACACCAATTCATTAATGCCCGGATCCTTGCGAACCAAATCCACCATGGCGGCTTCGGCCTCTTCGGGCGACGCCGCTTCGATAAGAAACTTTGTGTAGAACCCGTGTTTGGCGGGCCGTTCCGCCGGATCGAAACGAATCAGATAGTTCCGACCGGCTACGTCTAGTTGATACTTCGGCATTGCGACGTGAGGCCTGGCATTACTTTAGGCATTCGTTACGTGTCCAAGGCGAACGCAAGATTTCTCGGCTCGGCGTAACGCCCGTAACATTCGGCGCAAAGCCAGTGGTCGTCCGGATCGATGTAGCCGGCCGAATCGCCGCCCTTCCCGATTCCCTTGCGGCAAAGCTCACAGTGTTCATGATCCCAACCTTCCACCTCGATCTGAGTGGGAGTCGCGCCTTTGGGCACATCGTAGCCCGCTTTTCCCCACCCACGAGTTTCCCCCAACACCCAATGTTGGGCGTCGCTTGGCGAGAACGTCACCCGGCGCCACGTCGTGCCAGGGTCGACGATCATGGTTAGATGGTACGCCTGCCAGTATCCATCCAGCCAGGGAACGACACTCCCCACCTGAACCTTGCTTTCGCGCGACCAAAAGGGGGCGATAAAAGTGGCTCGCCTGGTCTGTGCATCAAGATTGGTGAGATCCCCAATTAACGAGAATTTATTTCCTGCGTAAAGCCAGCTGCGTCCCTCTCGCACTGACATGAGATGTGTGAACTCGCCATGAAGCTGTGGATCGGCGAGGAGATCGATCGCCACCACCCGGAACGCGGGAAGATCGGCAAGTGTTACGTGCATGAGGGCGATTTATCGGGCGACAATAAGCTCAGCCACGCATTCCTCCCTCATTGATGCCATCCGGACATGACCCGCGATACGGTCCACTTCGGCGAGACAACCACGGTGAACAACGCCGGATTCTCGAAACCCTCCTGGCCCCACTTCGGGCGCCCGGTAACGAGAGCCAACACCCAGAACTCTTTTCCCTTCCGGATCACTTTGTAAAACGCATCGAGTCGTTTCTGGCCGCCGCCAAGGAGTTTTGTATTCGCAACGGCGATTGCTCTCTCTTCGTCGCGCGAGAAACGACCGGATCCAGCCGGATACATCTCGCCGAAGGCAGAGGTTAGCCGTTCTTGCTGGGCCCCGATGGTCCCAAAGGCAACAATCCAAAACGACAAACAGAGAACGAGGCATCGAATACTCATACTTTTGGCGAACGTTGCTCAAAAACGCCTGTCCCCGAGGTCGAGAGCTGGCGTTTTTGTCTCATAATTCTTAATTCTTGAATCTGTCCTTTCGGGATCCGGCCTTTGTCGTCTTCCGACGTGGACGCTGCTTCGCCGAGACCGACCTGATAATGAGTTTGCCGCGGCCGCTTCGCGGAAGAGGCACCCGGGCCCGCGCAGCCGCAAGAGTGAGAAGAGCTCCGACTTCCGGCTGCTCCAGCACCGCGGCCGAAGGGAGGCGAACGAACCGGGTCTGTTTGCCCGAGCCGGAAAGAACTTTTGCGGGATCGGGCAAACTGGCGCCGTGGATGAAACATAAGCCGACGCCGTTCGCCGCGGCGGCGATGGAAACGAAGCAGTCCGATGGACGCTCGTTCGGTCCGAAACCGATGACGAAGAAGTTGTAGTTATCGTAGGCGAGCTCATTTGCGGTCGGGAAGCGTTTTCGCAGGGACTTCCGCGCGGCCCGAATCGTGGCGCGATGCTTCGGCTCGAACTTGTCGATAAAACTCTGGAGCTGTTCTTCCGCTGAACCGGGTTCGACGCGCGACATAGCCTAACGAGACAAGCAACCGACAACTTCGAAAGCTTTCAGAGATCGCGGCATAGTTTGGTTAGGCCTTTGGGGACGGGTGATGTACTACAATGGACATCGCTCTGTTGACGGTGTGTCTGCAGGCGCAACGCGGTAAACAAACAGAATTGCGATGAAATACGCGCGCGACATGAAGAGGCCTAATCAGCGACCGCGAGATCCGAGCAGCGCTCAACGCAGTGGACAGGTGGATGGCAAACACTCATGAAGTGGATCGTAGGCTATCTCGCGGTTCGCTGCATCGGTAATTATATACTTGACACATTTCTCTTGGGGTGATATTGGTTCACTCATGAGCGAGGGAATTGAGGCACGATTGACGTTGGTTGAGAAGCTTCTAGGGGCTTTGTCGGAGCGTGGAACAGTTGATCTTGCCGTTGAGCAGATGGATGCCGCGAAAGCAATGGCGCTCTATACAATCGTTCAAGAGATTGCAGAGAACGCAGGCATTCCCCAAGCGGAATTTCTTCGGCACTACGAAACTCGGTTTCGTTGGTGGCATGATTATTATCTTCGCGAGGCTGAGGACGTGAATCCTGAGCGAGCTGCCGCGATAGACCCTCGATCAATCGCTGAATCCGACGTTTCCGCGACCTACCCTCCGCTATTTGGTTCCAACTAACTGATAACATGACTACAAAAACTAATTCGATTCCCGAGACTTTGACGGGCGCAATTCGCTACTTCTCGGACGCTGAAACCTGCCACAATTTTCTTACTGAGATGCGGTGGCCTGAAGGTGTCTCGTGCCCTCGTTGCGGTTCGGCTGACATTAGCAAGTTGATGCTGCCCCGCCGCATCTGGAATTGTCGCGGCTGCAAGAAGCAATTCAGCGTCAAAGTCGGAACGATCTTTGAAGATTCCCCTTTGGGTTTGGACAAATGGTTGCCCGCTACTTGGCTGATTGTGAACGCCAAGAATGGCATTAGCTCGTGCGAGCTTCACCGCTCGCTTGGTGTCACTCAGAAAACCGCGTGGTTCATGCTCCACCGCATCCGACTGGCGATGCAAGACGGCTTCTGTGGCGGCAAGATGAACGGGACTTGTGAAGCAGACGAAACCTACATCGGCGCAAAAGCTCGTTACATGCACAAGAATCGCCGCACGAAAGTTGGAGACGCGGGAATCGCTAAGACTGCCGTGCAAGGCATTCTGCAACGCACGCAGGGCGACAAGCCCTCGCAGGTCATTTGCAAGGTGGTTAAGACTACGCGACGGCCTGAGCTTTGCGGGAATGTCCGCCAGCACGTCAAACAAGGCGCTACGGTCTGCACGGATGCCCTCATGTCTTACGACGATCTGCACAAGGATTACGACCGCCAGATCATTGACCACATGGAGTGCTACGCAAAAGGCTTGGTTCACACAAACGGGCTGGAAAACTTCTGGTCGCTGCTCAAGCGCGGCCTGAAGGGCACCTATGTTAACGTCGAGCCTTTTCATCTGTTCCGGTATCTGGACGAACAAGTTTTCAGATTCAATGCGCGCAAGCTCACCGACAAAATGCGATTCCTCGCCACAATCGGGAAGTTCGCAGGCAAGCGGTTGACGTATGCGAAGCTCATTGATCTTGGGGGCGGTGATTCCCTTCCGATTCCACAAACCTAGGCAGGGACGCGGCAAACGGTCGAAGAACGGCAAATGAACCGTGCCCCATATCGGGATTGACCGTCACGCCCTTGCACTGGTAGCAATGCGGGGGCAAACCGGGGGCGGAATCATCGCAATAGACGGGCACGTCCCCGACCGAATTACGAATTTCTCTTAGGCTGGTTTCCAACTCACTAATCAACATGACAAAACATTGGAAAGTCAGGGCAACAGGCCCAAACGGTAACAAGATGATTCTCCGAACGGTAACAACCGATGAACTGATTGCCGCCGACCTTAAACTCCCCTTGGGGAAGTCCTTGATTCAGATGGGTAGAGCGGAGAATTACAGACACGAGCCGTTTACCGATGCGCAAAATCACGTCGATCTTGGCAGCGAGACATTGAAGATACACGGCAAGCATCGCCAATATGCTCTTGATGGCCCCTCTTTCGAGGAAACCGATGAACCGTTGCCGGAACGCAATGCTGACAATCACCTCGGTGGCGACGGGCACACTTTTCTTATGCCTGTTTGGGAAGAGCCGGTAAATTGACCGACAATCGTTTCGGCTTATCGTGCTGCCGTGCAACAGGACAAGGCGACCGAGCAAAAACCGTCCGAGCGTTTCAAGAACGCAATGCGGAAAATCCTGTCCGTTCCTAAAGCAGAACTGAGCCGGCGCGAAGCGGAGTATCGCAGGGATCGCAAGGCCGTGAAAAAGCGGGCTCACTGATAAAACTTTCCGTCTTGGTCAAGATGCTCGGCGAGGTGCACGAAAAAACTGGTCACTGCGTTTAGAGCTTTGAACGCCCCTTCCTGATCGTAATCAGATTCAATGTGCATGGTGGTGTCCCGCCAAGCCCGTTTAATGGCGCGAACGTCATTTGTCGCGTGATCGAAGAAGTTGGGGTGCGTTGCCCAGTCGCCATGCCTCTTGTTGGGGGGCAAGGCCAGTTGCGTATCCATCGGTTTAAGCAAATTGCCCCAGCTATCCGATAACCTGGGCGCTGTAATGCCCAGCGTTTTATACAGCGACTTGATTCCAGATTCGCAAGCGCGCATCAGATGGAAAACACATCCGGTATTGCGGTCTAGTGCATAGGACCGACGCGCCTCGCTTATCTCATTGAGTGCTTTATTGAAACGTCGGGAAATGAGGTTGTGCAAGACACGCTCTGTATCATCCCAGTTTTCGACTCTATCCGGCAATTCATAGTAACGAGCTTTGCCAGGTGGAACCCAAAAGAATAAATGCCTACGCATTTCATCATAGATGATGTTTTGAAGCTCCTCGGCTCTCGGCTTCAAATCGGTGAGCGGCCTATATTTTGATCCAATATGGGGAATCTCGCTGGCGAAACGAAGCGCAGCCCCTGCTGCCACATCGCAGCCAATTTCCTTTAGATCATCTGAAATGGACACCCCGAACCTGTTAGCGGTATCCCGCATTGCATCGCTCCACTCGCCTCTTTCTGCCAATGTTGAAAACCAGTGGAGCGAAGATCCAATATTAACGAAAATCCCGGCGCTAAATTTGTTCATATCCCACCAGCTCCAGAGCCGGAACGGACTTTCAACCCACGGCGGGAGAACTTGACCGGATGACTCCGAAGCAACACTATCGTTACCAGCGGTGCGCTGCGTCAAGTATATACTTACCGCTGCATCGCATGGTTAGGCCCGTTCGATTTTGATTCCAAGTTCACCGAATACATCGTTCGGCACCATTATGATGTTCATGTTCAGAGACATCTTGCCTCCATCTCCAGGCGTAAATTCCGGCTTTTTGGTGAAGAAGATCATGCGGGCATTCGGGTGTCGCTCCTGAATCTCTCGTGTAAGGCTGGCGTAAAACTCCTCTGCCGGATGCAGCTCAGGGAAAAAAGTCTTCGCTACGAATGTGGCATAGCTCTGTATCATCTGGACATGAAACTCTTTCAAAATGGCGACCAAGTCCAGATCGCCCCTCTCGACCGTAAGACCAGAGCGCTTCCAACCGCGACTCTCGGCCAAAAGGGTCTTACTGCTAGCAGTGATCTTGATGCGCACAGATGTATCGTTCGCGGTTCGGCTATTGGCGCTGATCCCAAGTCCGACGTGCTGGACGTAGCCGCGATAATCGAGGAGGAAGGCAAATGGCCAACACGCGGCACAAAGGCGATCAACGAAATCGAAGTATTTCTTGAGCGTGGCCTGCTGCTTCTTGAATCGTTGTCTGAACGAAACGGCGAAGTGTTTCTGGATCGTGTAGGCGAACGTCAGATAATTGAGCAGTAGCCGATTGAGCTCCTCGGAAACATCGACATCCTCGTGGAAATCCGCCGAGAGAAGGCGATTAAGGTAGTTCCGCCAGTCCGTGTAATTGCGGTCGAGCATCCGGAACAACGAAAGACGCGATCGGGCTTCGGTAAGGCAACGAGTAAAAGCTGTGTGCTGTTCGACCTCCGCAGGCGATAGATCGCGAAAAGCATCGTAGTGCCGTTTGGCTGCGTTGTAACTACCGAGGTGCACGTATAGGCCTAACGAGAATAAGATCAGGGACGCCTACCCGAGGCGAGCGTTGATCGCAGGCGGAATGATTTGGTCATGTGAGATTTCGGACGCACGACGGGTAGGTTTCGCTGGATCGGCTGGTTAGATGACATCGCGTGGCAACATCTCAAACGTTGCAAGAAAGTCTGCATCATCGCTCCACGTATGCAATTCGCCGTCGGCTTGGCGCAACCACACCACAACGGGCTCCTCTGCCGCGCCCGCCAACACCGACCAAATCTGCCCCGCCGGATGTTCGCCTATGTCGCGACGCAATCGCACCCGATCACCAGCGAGAGCCCCGCATCGATACTGCGTGATCGGATACTCAGTGACCGGACGATAAGTGTCTTCGCTCACAAATCAGAATGGCATCTAACGAGAATTATGCGGCAAAATGTCGTATAACACCGCGGGACTCGGCAGCCCATTTCCAGCGTTCACTTGGGCGAAGGGGTCGATCATCAGCTCCCGCTGATGTTGTTTCCCGGCGGCCAGTCACGCAAGCCGAAACACCCCGAATCCTTTTCAGGGATACGCCGGTGGTTTTCCGTCGCCCCTGCTCAGGGGCTTGGATGAAACGGTCAACCCGGAGTTCCGCTTCGCTTCACTCCGGGCTTTACTCCGCCGCCCCCGATTGGGGGCTTTCTGCTGTCGCGTCTGTCGGCCGTAGGCGCGGAAAGCGTGCGCTGCGAGCCCGGGTAGCGCCGGCGGCGCGCCGGAATAGAGCCGGAGTGAGCACAACGAACTCCGGGGACTCGTTCGAAAATGCATAACCCCGTAAGGGGTGCCGGAACCCATGCACCTTCAATCAGCGTCGCATGCTTTCGGGGCCACCGCACTGGCGTTTCGTTCGCCCCTGCTCAGGGGCTCGCTTGGGAATGAATCGGCACCGCGGAGTTCCGCGTCGCTTCACTCCCGGCTTTAATCCGCCGCCCCCGAATGGGGGCCGAGTATCCGTGATATCCGCGCAATCCGCGGTCAAATTCCCCAATTCGAGCGCGTTTCGCTTGCAGATTCTTTGTTTTCTCCGCAGACTGCCGCCCTTTCAAATATGGCGCTCTTTATTTCCTCCTGGACAAAAAAGCTGATCTCGCCATTTCCGCGCGTTCTTATCGTTTTGATTCTCGCCGGAATGGTCTTCGCCCCGGCCCGTCAGGCCGAGGCAAACAAGCCGCGGGTTTACAACCTCATCGTCAAGGAAGTCGAGCCGGTCGATCTGCTGATTCGGGAGCGCTACGGGAGTAAGTACGACGTTGTCGAATTTCGCGAGGACAAGACCTACGTCTGGGCGAGACTAACGAAGTCGCGATATCCGAACCCCGTTTATGACGATAACAACGAAGAGGTCGTGGGTTCCGTCCGGGTTTGTTTCATCGTGACCACCGATGGGCGCCTGGTCGATCCGTTCATCGTCCGATCCGCGGATCGGCGGCTGGAGGGTCCGGTGCTGAATGTCCTCAAGGAATACCGGGCGATTCCCGCGCGGTTAAACGGCGCTCCCGTCGCCACGGTCGAAACGATGAAATTCACCTTCGGCCCGCCCCCCCGCCGCCGGATCGATTACTTCCGGTAGCGAGGCGGTAAAAGGAGGATTAGCCCGCGAATCACGCGAATGGGCGCGAATGGGATGCCGGAAGGTTTCGAAGACGGCGCCGCGCGACATCCCTATAAATTGATTCGCGTTTATTCGCGTGATTCGCGGGCAGTTATTTTCTTCACAGCGGAGGCATCGCGCGGCGTAGCGCGCGATCCACCTGGCTCGCCTTGCTGGGCTCTCAACTATCGACTCTCGACTCACAACTTGCCGCCACCTAACGCAAGCCAGTTCCCCAGCGATTGCGCAGGAAATGCTCGATCGGCGAGGCGGTTTCGTAACGCCGGCGCTTCGAAGAAACGCCTAAACTAACTGACGCGGTTCGGCTTGCTCGCAACGGCAACTTTTTTCTTGCGCGTCAACCGAGCGCGCTGCCACCATGAGCAACGTGATCCCCACGACCCCAGGAAGTAGATTCGTCATCCCGAATAAGCACCTCCAGCACTTTCCACCCGCCCTCCCCACCAGAGCCGCATAACTCCATTACTCAATGAAATCCAAAAAACTGCTGCTCACCCTCATCCCCATCGCCCTCCTATTCAGAGTTCCCGCGGCGAGCGGTCAATGTCCAACGCCGGGACCAACTGTTAACGGCAACAAATCGATTTCAGCGAACGTTCTTGGTTCTACGTTGACCATCGGCACGAGTAACGCGTTCGCCGGCGCGATCACGTCAATCACGTGGAGGGGGAAACAATTCATTGATGCCGCCGATCACGGGCGTGAGTTGCAAACCGCGGTTTTTGCCCAGCCGGCGGCCGACGCGGGCATCCCTGATTGGGTCGAGTGTTACAATGCGAATGAGGCCGGAAGCGTAATCGACACCACCGTCAGCTCTAGCAAGCTCAGATCGATCAGCGCTGTGGGCAACGTCCTGACAAGTACGACCCAAATGGCCTTTTATCTCCCTCCCGGCGGTTATGGTGTTTGCGGCGAGCACGGCGAAGGGCCGGCCCACAACCAGTGCGCTCTCTCCAGATACGTCCTTCATAAAACGGTTACGATTGGCTTTGCCGGGATACCGAATGT
This sequence comes from Chthoniobacterales bacterium, assembly GCA_035274845.1. NCBI lineage: Bacteria > Pseudomonadati > Verrucomicrobiota > Spartobacteria > Chthoniobacterales > Chthoniobacterales bacterium. Next base: position 58,760 of record DATENU010000008.1, on the reverse strand, counting down.
GATCGAGTACGTTGCTACCGTCGACATTCCGGAAGAATTAGCGAGAGGCGAAATCGTCATCGCCGCATATGGCCCGAGCAGTCTTAGATGCACCAAAACGTATGATTTCCGGAACGGAAATTTTACTTCGGGCGATGACGTCTACGTTTGCCCTGACACCAGCAAAGGGTTGGCCACGAACTACGGGACCAATTACCCGGCCGCTTTGCATGACTTTAGTGGAACGGGAATGACGTTGTACAGTCCGGAACTGCTCCAACCGCTGCAAGATGCTTCGCATCCAATCGCCAATCCGTTCTTACAATGGGTCATGTTCCCGGGCGCGACTCCGACCAGTGTGTTCTGGAGTCGGTTCGTCCAAAGCACGCCGTATCACGCTGGCGAGGTCGCGACCCGCCGCGTTTACCTGGTGGTTGGAACATTTCAGGAGATGAGAAACGCGTTGAGTCAACTTCATTCCTATTTTAGCGACCTCGATCCGGATGTATTCGACTGGCAGCAATATTCGGCCTGGAATGGGGATGTCGCGGCCGCGATGCCTGGTCAGTACGGCAATGAGAATCACTGGGACTGGTGGGGACTGAGCGAAGGGCGCCGGGCAGCCGTTCCGTTTTGGGCGCCACTTTATCTCCAGCGCTACCAAGATATTTCGAACTATTGCGGGCCGACGAATTATCCGTGTGCGGCCTGGCATTACGTAACTTTTGGCCGAGCCGAAGGGCGGATCGGAAATTAAGTTGGGGCCTCGTCATGCACCGAAGGCACTGACCTGCTAGGCCGCTACCGCAGCCCGGTGCCCCAGCGGTTATGCAAAAATCGCTCGATGGGGGAGAAGAGGATCTTATCGGTGAGCAAACCGATGACGATGATGACGAACATGACGCCGATGACCTGTTCCATGGCGTTGAGCTCGCGACCGTAGTGAAGGAGATGACCCAGGCCGAACCCGGTCAGGATCGTGACATAAATTTCGGCGGCCATAAGGGAACGCCAGGCAAAGGCCCAGCCTTGCTTCATGCCGCTGACCAGGAACGGCAGCGACGCGGGCAGTATCACCTTCGTCCATTTGTGCAGGCCGGTGGAGCCCATCGTCTTCGCGGCCCGGGCGAAGATCGGCGGAATATTGCGCACGCCGGTATCGGTGGCGATGACGACCGACCAGACCGTTCCCATGACCACGACGAAAAGCATGGCGCTTTCGGTTTGCCCGAACCAAAGCAACGCGAGCGGAATCCAGCAAACGCTCGGCAGAGTCTGGAGCCCGAGCGCCAGGACACCGATCGTGTCTTCTATAAATTTTGACGCCGAGGTAAAGAGGCCGAGCGGCAAACCGATCAGGATGCCGATGAGATAACCGACGAGCAGCCGACGAACAGTGACGCCGGTGGCTTGCAGGAGGGTGCCGTCGCGGGCCGCGCCGACCAGGTATTCGCCGACGCTTCGGGGCGAGGGAAGAAGGACAGGCGAGTATCGGCCCGACTTGACCAGCAAATGCCACCCAGCGATCAGGACCAGGAAGAAAAGGGTGGCGAGGAGAACGCGTCGCATTACTCAGCTACCTCCCCTTCCATGTGGCCTTTCAAAGCGCGAGTGATTTTCCCGGCGTGTTCCGCGAGCTCGATGCTGTTGATATCGCGCGGGCGCGGCAGCGGGATTTCGAATTGCTCCCGGATCCGGCCCGGGTTGCGCGAAAAGAGAATGACGCGATCAGCCAGGCAAACGGCTTCGCGGACGTTGTGGGTAACGAAGACAATGGTTTTGCGGCGTTTTTGCCAGATGCGCTGAATGTCGCTGTAAAGCTGTTCGCGGGTCAGGGCGTCGAGCGCGGCAAACGGTTCGTCCATGAGAAGGACGCGTGGGTTCGGGGCGAGGGCGCGGGCGAGCGCGACGCGTTGTTTCATGCCGCCGGAAAGTTCGTGGACATGGGCCTTCGAAAATTTCTCTAATCCTACCAGTTGAAGGAAGAACTTGGCCACTTCGAGCCGCTCTTTGTTGCGCAACCCGGGCTTCAGCTTCAACCCGAACATGACGTTGCCGATGACATCGAGCCACGGGAAGAGGGCGGCTTCCTGGAACATAACGAGGCGATGCCGGCCGGGATTGATCACCGGTACATTGTCCGCCATGACGCGGCCTTCGTCGGGCGTCGCCAGGCCGGCGATGATGTCCAGGAGAGTCGATTTTCCGCAGCCGCTCGGCCCCACCAGACAAACGAATTCGCCCTCGGAAATCTCGAGAGAGATGTGATCGAGGGCGTGGACGGATTGCCGGCTGGTGCGAAACCACTTCGACACATCTTCCACCGCCAGCTTGGCCGGCGGAAAGCCCTGCAGTTCCTCCTGAAGCGGCATCAGGGTTTTTCGAACAACTTCGATAGGTCCGGCGCCGTCTTGATGAACCCGGTCTTGATGGAGTTCTGCATGAAACTCTCGATCGACGGACGTGGCACCTCGGCCGTGAACACGATCCGCTGCCAGGATTGCGCTATCAGGTCCGGAGCCATGTCGCTGCGGGTCTCGGCCAGCAGTTCATCCTTGATCAGCTTCTGCGCTTCTCCCGGGTGCTTCGCCATCCAATCGGTCAACTGCAAATGGGCTTCCGCAAATTTTTTCGCCAGCTCCCGCTGTTGGCTGAGAAACTTTGCGCTTGAGACAAGGACAGTGGTGGCGACTTCCTTTTCGTCCACAAGGATCTTGCCGCCAGATTCCTTCTCGAGCCGCGAGACCCAGGGCTCCACGGTCCAGACGGCGTCGACCTTCTTTTGCTGGAAGAGCGAAAGCTGGTCGGGGTTCTGGGTCGGCAGGACCTGCGCGTCGCCCCCGAGCTGGGTGATTTTCAATCCGCCGGCGATGAGCCAGGCCCGGCAGGAGATGTCCTGGGTGTTGCCGAGCTGGGGGGTGGCGATTTTCTTGCCCCGGAAATCAGCGGGCGCCTTGAGGTTTTGATCCGGCTGCACCACGAGGGCCGCGCCGCCGTTGGCCGCCCCGGCGATGAGCCGGACTTCGGCGCCGTTCGATTTCGTGTAAGCGTTGAGCGCCGGGCCGGGGCCGACATAGGTGAGATCGATCGATTGAGCGAAGATCGCTTCCATCGCGCTAGGTCCGGCGTTGTAGACAAACCATTCGATCTTCGTGCCGGCGCCGAGGCGCTCCTCGAACCAGCCTTTGCCCTGCCGGGAAAAATTGTGCGCCACCAGGGCCTGCGCATGGGTGATGTTCGGAAAATGGCCGACGCGAAGGACCACGTTTTCCGCCGCCTGGACCGATGGCCCGAGAGCAAACGCGGCGACGACAAGAAGGAGCGAGATTTTCTTCAGCATATGTTTAGGCGGTTAAGATTAATGGGCGAGCGAGTTGGGTGACGAGCGGAATTACAGGTGGGCGACGTTTTCTCATGACCGGCAAATGATCGGAAAAGCGAGCGGGTTAGCTCAGGAAGTCGCTGATGGGGGTCATCGGTTCGATGTGATCGCAAAAGATCTTAAAAGTGGCCAAGATCGGGACGGCGAGGACCATTCCGGAAATTCCCCACATCCAGCCCCAAAAGGCGAGCGAGATCAGGATTATCACCGGATTCAAAGTCAGGGAGCGGCCGAGGACCAGCGGCGTAATGAAGTTTCCTTCCAAGGTGGCGAGCACCAGGTAACTCCCCGGAAAAACCATCGCGTAGCCGAGGCTGTCGAAACTCAGGACCGCGCCGAGGGTCATGCAAATAATCCCGGTGAGCGCCCCGAGATACGGGACGAAATTCAGGAGGGCCACCATCACGCCCCACATGATCGGGTTGCGCAGCCCGAGGAAATGGACGGTGGTTCCCACCGCGACGCCGAGGCCGATGTTAATGGCGGTGACGGTGAGCAGATAACGCGAAATCTGGGACTCGATCTCGCGCATGATCGAAAGGGCGCGTTTCTTGTCCTCCAGCCGCGAGTTTAATTTGATAATCTTGGCGAGAAACACGCCGTCTGACGCGAGGAGAAAGTAAAGCAGGATCAGCATGACCACCGCGCTGGCGATGAACTCCGGCGTTTGAGTGAAAAAGGTTTCGGCGAGCGCGTTGCGTTTCACCACTACCGTTTGAGGTTTGGCCGCTTCCGGCTCCGGAGCGGTCAGCTTGTCGATTTCGCCCGTGGCCTCGGCGACTTTCTCCATCGGTTTTTTCAGCGGGAGCAGCTTGAGTTTTAGCTCCTGCAAACTGTAGGGCGCCTTTTCGATCCAGCCCGCGGCTGGTTCCGCGAGCCGGGAAATACTGTAAACAGCCAGGCCGATCAGGGTGAGAAGGATGAGGGCCGCCCCCAGCGGCGGACGGATCCGAATCCGGGTAAGCGCGCGCACCAGAGGAGTGAGGAGATAGCTCAAAAGCAAAGCCAGGACGAGCGGCAGGATCATCGCCCGCATGAAATACATCGTGTAGAAAACCGCGAGCACGAAGAGCCCGGTGAGCGCGAGCGATTTGATGTCGAACGGCCCACGCAAACGATCCGCCAGGCGATGGAGCCTGCCCTGGCGCCGGTCGGTTTTGGTTTCCTCCCCGGTTTCGTTTCGATCATCAAAAGACATCGCTGAATGATTCGCGACTGCCCGGCATTTCGCGCGCTCGTATTTTGCGAGGCGACGTAGCTAAGGCATTCGCTGAAACGAGATTGTAGCCAGCGATTGGCCTTTCGTGGTATCTTTCCGGGATGAGGCGTTTCCTCTGGATGAGTTCGCTGCTGCTTGCGGCAACGTTGCCGGCCCAGGAGGAGTTGCCGAAGAATCCCAGCGAACCGCTCGAGATCGAACCGCCCCTCCTCATCCAGGAAACTCCGAACCGGAACGTCGTCCACACGACCCCCGATACGGCCGTCGCCGGACAGACGGTGCTCGATCCGGAGCGGATCGGGATCGCTTTGGAGAAGGCGAAAAAGAGCGCCGCTTCCGGCGAACGTCTTTTTAAAGCCGGCGTCATCGCGAAAGTGGAAGCGGAGAATCGCGTCCTCAAAGTCGTGCGGCTGGAAGCGGACCTGGCCCAGGCGAAATTGGAAGTGGCGAAGGAGGATGTAGCGGCGGAGCAGGCGCGGGTAGCGTCGGGAGAAATTCCTGAGAGTGAGACCGCTGCGGCGGTTGCCGTCCTGGCGCTGGCCGAGCAGGAAGCGGAAGCGGCCGTGGCCCGACGCGAGCGGGCGGAGCTCGATGCCGCCCGGCTAAACCTTCAGCGGCAGAAGAAATTGCTGGCCATGGGGAGCGGACGGAAATCCGAAGTCAGCCGCGCGGAGGAGAAGGTGAGCGCGCTTCAGTCGAAAGAGTGAACGGTGATTGGTGATAAGTGAATGGTAAGCAGCTAAACCAATCACCAGTCACTTATCACCATTCACGCTTTCCCCCGCAGGGACGCAAATTCCCGGCTTGATTTTTTTGTAACTGCTGGCATACGAAGGGCCTTCTACGACCAGCCCATGTCCCTCGCCCATTCGAAAATCATTGTTTGCAGCGCAATTCTGGCCCTGACCGCTCAGGCTGCCCTGGCGGCGGCGTTTCCTTCCACGGGGCCGACTACACCCGGCAACGAAGCCCGGCTCCGCGACGGATTAGCTCTCGCCCCGGCCAACGCCCCGGTCTCGGTGAAGCGCGCCATCTGGGCGGCAAACCAATTACGGACCAAGCCGTATAAGTATGGCGGCGGCCACAAGACTTTTCACGATAACGCCTACGATTGTTCGGGCACGGTTTCCTATGCTCTCGCCGGCGCGGGCCTCGTCTCGCTCCCGATGAGTTCAAACGAGCTTCGCGCTTTTGGAAGCCGGGGTCCCGGGAAATGGATCACGGTTTACGCTCGAAGCGGCCACACCTTTGCCGTGATCGCAGGCCTTCGCCTGGACACGACTTCGCCTCACAATCCTACGCGCCAATGGGCGCCTCGCTGGCAGCCGACCCCGCGCAAGCCGTCAGGCTTCGAAGTGCGGCATCCGGCCGGTCTGTAGAGTTTTTCGGTCCTGGTCAGTTCGAGCCCCGGCGGGGCGAGGGATTAGAGCCCGGAGTGGAGCGCAGCGAAACTCCGGGAAACAAGCCGTCAAATATCCAAACCCCGGAACGGGGTGACGGAACGGCGAGGGTCGGGTCAAAAATAGCCGGCATCGCTATTTCGGGGCGGCGAGTTGCTCGAGATGCCGTCGCGCCACGGCGATGATCGGGTCCTGCGGAGCAACATCGACAGCGCGCTGAAAACTTGACCGGGCGTTCTCCGGCTGCCCAAGGCATTCGTAGGCTAATCCCAGCATGACAAACGCGCGCGGCTGATTCGGGTTCGCCTGGGTGAGTTGGTTCAATGTCTCCACGGCAAGGTCACACTTCTGCGACTGGAGGTAGGCGCCGGCGAGCGAGAACACGATCTCGGTGTTCTGGGGCGCAAGCGAGCGGACGGCGTCGATCTGTTTATAGGCATCGTCGAACCGCATCTGACGCACGAGCACGGCGGCCAGATTCACGCGCGGATCCACGTAGGTCGGATCTTTCGCGATCGCTTTCCGATAATGTTGTTCCGCCAAATCGAGGTGCTCCTGTTTTTCATGAACCAATCCGAGGTTGAAATTGGCGGCCGCATTATCCGGGTGCTCGGCCACCACCTGTTCGAGTTTCGTTTTGGCTTCCGCCAGTTTGCCCAGGCGGATTTGATTCACCGCGAGATTTACCCGGGTCGACAGAACATCGGTGCCCCGGCGGGTCGCCTCCAGGAAAAGGCGCTCCGCTTCCGAGGCCCGGCCTCGTTTGGAATAAAAATTCCCGAGCGTCTCGTACGCGGCCGTCCATCTGGGCCCAAGGGCCAGCGCCTTCTTCAATTCGTCTTCGGCCTCCGCGACGCGGCCTTTTTCTTCATAGACCTCCGCCAGATGGAGGTGGAGGAACGGCCATCTTGGAGAAAAGCGCAAAGCGTGCTCGGTCAAGACCGTGTCGCTCTGCCAGGTGGAGTTTTGGAGCCATGTTATCGGCGTGAGGATTAGCGCGAAAACCACTCCGGCATTCACCAGGAAGGTTGCCGGGCGCTCGCTCAAACGGTTCGCCAATCGATGGAGCAGGAAAGCAGCGAAGATAAGAAAGCCGGCTGAAGGAAGATAGAGATAGCGATCGTGGACAATCGATTCGATCGGCGTCAGCGCCCGTAAATTCAGGGCGGGTAAAAGAAAAACCACGAACAAGGCCAAAGCCTTCAGGGCTTGAGGATGGGAAATCCAAAAGCGAATGACGAAGATCGCCAGCGCCAGGAGAAAAAGGGCGCTGGCCCAGAAACGCGGGTCCGTGGCCGACAAAATAAATTCATAATCGTAAATGAACGCCAGCGGATAGGGCGCGACCAGTGTCCGGAGGTAGTGAAGCAAGACAAAGGGAACGGTGAGAATCAGGTGCCAGATGGAGTGGGCGTTGTTCCGGGCGAAGAATCCCAGGACGGAATACCGCGCCGACAGGGCCCCGATGGCCACGAGCACGAATGGTCCTGTCCGGAGACCGAGCGTCTTGATTCGCCCCAAAGTTTCCTTTTCCGCGCCCGAATCCAGCACTTCGCGCACGATCACGAAAAGCGGCAGAATCAAGCCGGTCTCCTTTGCTCCCATGGCGAGGAGCGCGCAAAGAAGGCTGCCTAAAAACCAAAGACCACGGTGCCGCTCGGCGCGACGGAACTTTTCATAGAGAACGAGACAACCAAGTCCGAACAGCCCCAGCATCAGGTCAGGCAACGCCGAAGCCCAGGCGACCACTTCGACATGGACCGGGTGGAGGCCAAAAATCAGGGCCGCCAGGGCGGCGGCGACCTTTTCAAAATTCCAAAGCCGACCCAACCGATAGACCAGGGCAGTCGCGCCAAGATGGAGCAACAAGGAGACAAGATGCCAGCCGATTACACTTGAGCCGGCCAGTTGATAGATAATCAGAAGCGCCAGGTTAAAGATCGGCCGATAATAGAGGCCGCTGACCGGCATGTTCTCGGTGGCGGAAAATGCCCAGACGTGATGGGAAAAGACCGAGGGCAGAAACGTCCAGGATTTGATCTGGGGATTCCGCTCGATTTGATACCAGTCATCGTAGAGAAACTCACCGGTAAGCGAATTGGCAAAAGCCAGCGCCGTGAGAAGAAGGACAATTCCCAGGAGCCAGCTCTCCTTCTCGAACCATTTTCCACCTTCCCGCGCTTGGGAGGACGAAACGGACATTTGCTTTCCGGTGTCGGAACGGTTCTGAGCCTTTCGCTTCTGTCGTTTTGCCACGGCGGGAGCATACAGTTGGCGGGTTCTGGCGGAATGCAAAAATGAGTGGGCAGCCGCGGAGCTTACGCTGTAGCCACGGCGCTCGGTCGCCGTGCCTGATTTCGAACACGCCTCGACAGAGCGAGGCGGCTACAGCGAGAACGGCAACCATCGAGAAATTCGCTGGCGATTAAACCTCTCCGTCCTAAGCTGCACGCTCTATGGCTAATCCGATTCTTCGCCGCTCTTTCCTGGCCCTCGCGATCGTCTCCAGCGCTTTCTCCCTCTCCAAAGCTGATGAGGGAATGTGGCTTTTCACCAATCCGCCGACCAAACAACTGAAAGATAACTATCAGTTCGACCCGACGCCGCATTGGCTCGAGCATCTCCAGAAATCGAGTGTCCGTTTCAACTCCGGCGGCAGCGGTTCGTTTGTCTCGTCCACCGGTCTCGCGATCACGAACCACCACGTCGGCCTCGATACCCTTCAGAAGATCAGCAGCGAGAAGAACAACTACGTCCGGGACGGGTTCTACGCGAAGACGCAAAAGGACGAAGTGAAAGCCACGGACCTGGAGCTGAACGTCCTGATGTCGATCGAGGACGTCACCGATCGCGTGAAGAGCGCCGTTCAGCCAAACATGTCCCCGGAAGACGCGAACAAAGCCCGCGGCAACGTGATTGCCCAAATCGAAAAAGAATCGCGCGAGAAAACCGGATTGCGCTCGGATGTGGTGACGCTTTACCAGGGCGGCCAGTTCCACCTCTATCGTTACAAGCGTTATGACGACGTCCGCCTCGTCTTCGCGCCGGAAGAGCAGATCGCGTTTTACGGCGGCGATCCGGACAACTTCGAGTATCCGCGTTTCGATTTGGATGTCTGCATCTTCCGCGCTTACGAGAACGACAAGCCGGCCAAGATCGAACATTACCTGAAGTGGAATCCGAAAGGTCCCGCGGACGGCGAGCTCACCTTCGTGAGCGGTCATCCCGGGCGGACCGATCGCCAGCTCTCGATCAGCGACCTCGCGGAATTGCGCGACGTGGAAGTGCCCTACCTGCTCAGCGCCTTTTATCGCCGCGAATCCCTTCTCCATGCCTGGGGAGGACGCTCCTTCGAGAACAAGCGCCGGGCGCAGGAGGATGTCCGGGGTATCGAGAACAACCGCAAGCGCTACGAGGGATATGCCGCGGCCTTGCTCGATCCGGAAATCTGGCGCTCCATCGAGGACCGGGAAAAGAAGCTGCGCGACGGGATGAACGGCAGCGCAGAATGGAAAGGAACCCTGGCGGCGTACGATCGGATCAAGCAGGCCCAGGAAGCGACCGCCAAGGTGCTTCCGGTTTATTACTACTTCGAGCAATCCCGCGGGCGGCCCTCTGCCGGTTACCGGGCCCCGCGCGCGTTCAACAGCACGCTCTTTCAATATGCGCGCCGGGTTTTGCGCCACGGCGACGAGATGCCAAAACCGAATGGCGAACGCTTCCCGGAATTCCGTGACAGCTACAAGGAATCGCTCGAGCTGGAGCTCTTTTCTTCCTCTCCGATCTACGATGACTACGAAATCCTGAAGCTCACCGATTCGCTCACCGACGTGATGACGCGGTTCGGCGCCAACGATCCGCTGGTGCAGAAGGTTTTGGCCGGCAAGTCGCCGGTCAATCGCGCCACGGAACTGGTCAGCGGCACAAAGCTCAAGGATGTCGCGGTGCGGAAGCAACTCTACAACGGCGGCGCGTCCGCGGTTTCAGCCGCAAAGGATCCGATGATCGAGCTGGCGCGCCTGATCGACGGGCCGGCTCGCGAAGTTCGCAAAACCTTTGAGTCCCAGGATGAGGTGAAGCAGCAGGCCTATGCCGAGATCGCCAAGGCGCGGTTTGCGTTGCAAGGCACCAGCAGCTATCCCGACGCCACTTTCACCCTGCGTCTTTCCTACGGCCCTTTGAAGGGTTACGAGGAAAACGGCAAACAAATTCCCGCGCTGACCACTACGGCCGGCCTTTACGAGCGCGCGACGCAGCATAATAACGAGCCACCTTTCGATCTGCCGAAGCGGTGGCTCGATCGCAAGAGCAAGCTGGACATGAGCACGCCGTTCAACTTCGTCTCCACCGCGGACATTATCGGCGGAAACAGCGGCAGCCCGGTCGTCAACAAGGCGAACGAATTCGTCGGTATTATTTTCGACGGCAACATCCAGTCGCTCGCTCTCGATTGCATCTACACCGAAAAGCAGGCCCGCGCCGTGAGCGTGGATTCCGCTGCGATCACCGAAGCGCTCCGGAAAGTTTACGACGCCGGCGCGCTCGCGGATGAGCTGGGAAAATGAGGCGGGCGCTTGCGTGGTAGGGACGCCGCGCTGCGGCGTCCGCGAATTGCCATTTCGCGCTGGAGGGACGTTCGGCGGACGGCGCCGCGCGCCGTCCCTACCATGGCTCAGCAATGAAGATGTAGGGCCAATCTTCCCAACGCTCGACTAACCTGGCTCGGACCGGATTCGCCAGGATGTAGTCCGCCTTTTCGCGGAAACTCTCTTCCTTTCGCAAGCGATGTTCGAAAAAGTCGCGCTGCCAGCGGATGCCCAGCGATTTGGCGGTCCACTCCTTCCACTTGCTGACAACGCATTGAATCCGCATCTGAATTTGGCCGAAGGACACCAGCAAATGCACGTGGTCTGGCATGATCACGACCAGGTGCGCATACCAGAGTTGCCGCTCATTCCGGTGCTTAATGGTTTCGATTAATGCCGGCGCGACTCCCGGTTTCGCCAGGCGATTTCTTCCGCGTTCGCGGCAGCAAATCGTAATGAAATAATTTTCTTCGCTCGGATGCAGCCAAAGCGGCACCTCATGCGGAAGCGTTTTGCGAACAGGCCTGGTAGGGACGCCGCGCGGCGGCGTCCGCGAATCTGCGTTGGGGGGCTGGGGGGACATTCAGCGGACGGCGCCGCGCGCCGTCCCTACCATTAAAGCGCGCTCAGCAGCGTCTTCCAGCGCGTCCACGCGTCATCGCGGGCCTTCTTGTTCTCCGGCGTGCTGGTCGGCGATTCGCCCTCGCGCATGAAGCCGTGGCCGGCGCCTTTATAAATCACCGGCTCGTATTTTTTATTGGCGGCTTTCATTAGTTCCTCGGCTTTTGGAATCGTCGCATTCACGCGAGCGTCGTTCTCGCCGTAGAACCCGTAGACCGGGCACGGAATCTTCCCGGGCGCCTCGGCGTTATCGACTGCTGTTCCGTAGAAGGAGTACGCGGCCTTCAGCTTTGGATTCATGCTGGCGTAGTTGAACGTCCATCCCCCGCCCCAGCAAAATCCGCAGACCGCCAGCGAACCGTTGGCCGCGGGAATTTTGGTCAGGGCATACTCCGCGGTCGCGTCGAGATCGGCCTGGACCTGTTCTTTCGGCAGCGCGGAGATGGCCTTTCGCGCCCCATCCACGTCCGCGTAGGTTTGGCCGCTCAACAGATCGGGCGCGATCGCAATGACGCCGGCTTCGGCCAGTTGATCGCACATTCCGCGAACCCAATCGGTCATCCCGAAAATTTCATGAATCACGAGGACGACCGGCGCCTTGTCTTTCCGTTCGGGGTAAACTACGAACGCCTTCACGTTCCGCTCGCCCGATTTGAAATCGACCCATTCGCCATGGCGCGACGATTTTTCCAGGCGCGCCTTGGCCCAGTCCTGGGCGGACGCGGTAGCGACGGCGAGGATGGGGAGGAGGCAAAGAAAGGAAAACTTTTTCATGTTCGTCAGACCGCGGGCGGAACCGTCGAGTCGCCGCGTCTAAAGAGCAGCGCGTCCAGGCTGAATCTTCCGCTCCCGTAGAAGAAGATAAAGAAAAAGACGAAACAATAGAGGACCGCCGCCTCGCCGCGATTGACGATCGGGAAAAACCCGTTGGGCGCGTGGACCATGAAATAGGCCACGGCCATCATGCCGCTGGCGATGAAGGCCGCAACGCAGGTCAGCAACCCAAGCGCGATCATGAACCCGCAGATGAGTTCGATGTAACCGCCGACCATCCCCAGGGTGTCGAGCTGCATCGCCTTGGCTGCGGGTGGGAATCCAAGAATTTTCTGGCCACCGTGACAGGCGAAAAGCAGGCCGACCACAAGTCGCATAAGGCAATAAACGGGATCCGCGAAGCGCTTCAGTGAGTTCATGTGGGCAGGCTGTTCGGGGGGTCGCGCGATGTCAAGATTCTTACCAAGGAGCGGCGGTTTGAAACCGCTGTTTTCTCAGTCGGCGGTTTCAAACCGCCGCTCCTTGATTGGCAACACGCGTTCCCTGCATCACCGTGCCGGGTGCAGATTCACATCGGTTGCTCCGGCTGGTTTTACTGGCATTGGCGCGGGATTTTTTATCCCGACACGAAACGGACCGACACCTGGTTTCGGCATTATACCTCGGTCTTCAACACGGTTGAATTGAACGCGCCCTTCTACAGCTGGCCGAAGCTCGGCACCGTCAAAAGCTGGCGGCGCAACGCTCCCGAAGGCTTTCGCTATTCCATTAAGGTGAATCGCCTAATCACGCACGAAAAGCGGATGGTGCGGACCCGAATGCTGGTGGAAGAATTTTGCGGTCTCGAAAAAATCCTGGGGGAAAAGCTGGGCTGCTTCCTGTTCCAATTTCCCCCGAGCTACCGCTACACGGCGTCGCGCCTGGCGAGCATTGTGCGGCAGCTCGACCCGCGCTATCGCAACGCGGTGGAATTTCGGCATAAGAGTTGGTGGCGCGAAGCCGTCTATCGCCGGTTCCGCGAGCGCGGCCTGATTTTTTGCGCGGTCAGCGCCCCGCGATTGCCCGACGACCTTATCCGGACGAGCGACGTCATCTATGCCCGGCTCCACGGCCGGAGTCGATGGTACCGGCACGACTATGCCGGCGTGGAGTTGGACGAGTGCGCTTCCCGAATTGAATCGAGCGGAGCGCGTGAAGCCTGGATCTATTTCGACAACGACCGCGAGGGTTTCGCGATCAAGAATGCGCGGGAACTTCGGAAGCGTCTCCGCGCGCGGGGACACCAGGTCGCTTAAGTCGTGGGCGCAAAGATCGCAATCGGCGGTGGCGGCGCGGCAGGATTCTTCGCCGCGATTACCTGCGCCGAGGCGAACCCGGCGAATGAAGTTTCGATCTACGAGAGTAGCTCGGAGTTCCTGACCAAGGTTCGGATTTCCGGCGGGGGCCGTTGCAACGTGACCCATGCCTGCTTCGAGCCGCGCGCAATGAGCGAAAATTATCCACGGGGCGAACGCGCGCTGATCTCGCCGCTCCACCGCTTTTCCGCGAGCGATACCGTGGCCTGGTTCGAGCGCCGCGGAGTCCGGCTGAAAACAGAGGAGGACGGCCGGATGTTTCCGGTGACGGACGCGTCCGGAACCGTCATCGATTGCCTCCTCTACGAGGCGAAAGCGGCCGGGGTGCGAATGTTTCGAAGGAAAGGGGTCGATGCGGTTCGACGAACGGATGGCGGATTCGAGTTACAGTTTGCCGACGGAAAGACGGCGATCTTCGATCGGTTGTTGCTCGCCACCGGAGGAACGCGTTCCGCCGTCGGCGGACAAATCGCTGAATCCCTGGGCCACGAATTGGCCGCGCCGGTGCCCTCCCTGTTTTCGTTTCATGTCACCGAAGCATGGCTGCGCTCGCTGCCGGGAGTCTCCGTCAGCGAAGTGGAAGCGTCGGTGCCGTCCGCCCGTTTGCGGGAACGCGGCCCGGTCCTGATCACCCACCAGGGATTGAGCGGTCCGGTGATTCTGCGCTTATCGGCCTGGGGCGCGCGTGAGCTCCATGAGCAGGATTATCAGTTTTCGCTTCGCCTGAACTGGCTGCCGGGCGCGACAGCGGAATCCGTCCAACACCAATTGCAGGAGTTGCGCCGCACCAACCCAAACAAGCTCGTCGCAAACTCACCGCTCGGCGGTCTGCCAAATCGCTTGTGGGAGGCGCTTACCCACCTCGCCGGGATCGATGCTTCCGTCCGGGCGACGACTCTTTCCCGCGAACAGGCGATCGTGCTGGCGGCGCTTCTCGTTCGGACCGAGCTGACCGTGCATGGAAAATCCCTGAACAAGGACGAATTCGTCACCTGCGGCGGCGTGAAGCTGAGCGAGGTAAATTTCAAGACAATGGAAAGCCGCGTGGCCCCCGGTTTGTATTTCGCGGGCGAACTTCTCGATGTGGACGGAATCACCGGCGGCTTCAATTTCCAGGCGGCATGGACGACTGGTTGGATCGCCGGGAACGCCATGGCGCGATGTTAGGGATCGAGCGATCCGTCGCTCGGTGTTTGACGCCTTCATCGAGCGACGGAGCGCTCGATCCGCCCGCTGTAGCCGGGATCGGTTATCGCGGTTAGGATTGCGCGTGAATGAAGCCCTCGAGGAAGTTCGCCAGGTTTACGCCGACCTTGCGTCGCGGCCTATCGACCGGAATTGCGTTCGGTTGAAGAAATGTTGCCATTTCAAGCTCACCGGCCGCACCCCTTACCTCACCAAGGGTGAAGCGCTTCTGGCGGCGAAGGCCCTGCGCGCAACCGGCCGCAAAGCTTTGCCGGTGAATCCCACGGGTGCTTGTCCGCTGCTCGATTCTCCAACCGGCAATTGCCTTATTTACGATTCCCGTCCGTTTGGTTGCCGGACCCATTTCTGCGCCGCGGCCGGCGGCCCCTACGACCGGCGCGAAGTGATTGATCTGATCCGGCGACTCGAAGCAGTCGACGAATCGCTAGGCGGCGGCGGGCCCCGCCTCTTGCAGAATACCGTTACGGATGCGCTGAAGGATCTATAACGAAAGAGCTGTTTGCGAACCGCGCAGACCCTAGGGGCCCTCGCAGCCGTACGAAGGAGTGAGCGCTCGCGACGGCGAAAGCTCTTAGATATCGTCCGATATCGGTTGCTCTTTTAACTCTCTCCAATGAGGTGACCGCTCCAAATCCTGGAGGCGGCTTGGATCTAAGATTGCAGCTGCCAAGGTTCGGTACAAATCGAAAATCTGCGCGGTGAACTTCTCTCCTGCTATGCGTAAAACCTCTTCAAAAGACCAAGGCATTCGAGGAAATTCTAACCGCAACAGGGTTTTCAAGTAAGAGAGCGGTAAAGTATCCTGTTTGCCTATTATACGGAGTTGCACGCCCCGATAGAAAGCAATCTCGGCAGTCGTTTGATCCCGACGATTAAATGACACAGCCCATGCGCGAAGCAGCATTTGCTCCGTATCACGACGCTGAGCCAACAGAAATCCGGCATAATTACAAAGATTGTCGCCGTCATCTGGCGTGAGATTGACAGCTTTAGCATACAGTCTTTCGGCTCGGGCAAAGTCCTTCTTGACCTTCCAGAGGAAGTTTGCAAGACGCCCTACCACAATCTCGTCGTTGGACTGTAGACGATATGCGTCCTCGAAAAGCTCTTCCGCCTGTTCATAATCACTCCGAGCGTACCATAGCAAATTAGCCAAGTGACTAAGCAATCGAGCATTATGGGGATGATTCTTGATAGCCGTGCGTAAGAGGCCTTCTGCCTCATCCTGCATGCCCAAAGATCGCCATAATAATCCCGCAAGATCCGAGAGTAGCGTTACATTCTCAGGTGACCGCTCTAATGCGCGGCGATAAAGTTGAGCCGCTTCTTGCGGCTTATTGCGATACCGCCGGAGAAAATTTGCAAACGGTATTTTAAAGCTTTCGTCGGCCGGATATCGTTCAATTGCCTCACGATATAAGTTCTCTACATCTTCATATCTTCTTTGTTGTTCGAAATGTTGAATGCCAACGAGAAGTTCAAGAGGATTTCTGCCAGGAGATAACTCTTCCAGTAGCTTCCAATAAGCGGTGAATTCCTCTTTTCCAACGAGTCCACTGCAAGCCGACATAATCAAAGAGGTCGGTTTCGCCCCCAGGTCTGCAGCCTCTCTAAAGTATTGAATCGCGTCCTCGTGATTTCCGGCAGCGATCGCTTCCTGAGCGCGTGTAGACCAAATTGCCGTTGTATCACCGCTCATTTCCCGGACGCGCTCTTCGATGGCCATATAGGCCAAATAGAGTCCCCCTTCCGTCTGATGAAACAAGACGGGCTCGTCATCTAGGGCGAGACGCGGATGATACGGTATGGAGAGACGTACGCTAATCAGTTTGCCCCACGCAGACGTAAACCGATCGTTTGCCTCTTCAATGCGCCTGCGCCGAAAAATATCCTCGCCGATGGGAACTGGACTGGCAACGAAATCGATCTCGACATTTTGTTTTCGCACACTTGTTTCTCGCGAACCGTCGTCAAGGCGCACACCGGATGGAACTGAAACATTGCTACGTCTCTTCTGCGCAAGTGTCTTGCGAATCTGTTCGATCACACGCGCGGTGCCCTCAATATTTTGGCTATTTAAGCCATGAAGAATAAGTAAGTGGTCGCCTAGATCGCGAATGCTGATTCCCGCTTCGTCAGAAAAGCCAGTACGTGAGTCAATAAGTACGTAATCAAACTGACGACTACTGATAATTAGTTCACGTAGGCGCATCATAAGCGATTTGCCTTTACCCTCTTGATAGAGTCGATGAAGATCAATGGCTTGGCGTTTCCTTTCGTAATCAGCATCTAGCCTCCCCGCCGGCATAATCATCAATCCTCCACCCGGTTTGCTACGAACCTCCTCTGGGACATCCAATATGTGAGTGTAGCGAAGGATGGCCTGCGGATCTTTGACATTTGCCATCGCTGACTCAGCTTTTTCTAGAAAAACATCCGATAGCAAGTCAACAAAGCCTGCCGTCGGTCCGGCATGCTTCTGCTGTAACAGATAGGAGATGCCGGGGGCTTCCAAATCCAAATCGATTGCCAACACGCGTCTGCCACGACCCACCAATATCGCCGCCACGTTGATTAGAGCCATACTACGGCCTACGCCGCCTTTATACGAATAGAAGACGATGAAGGGCGGTATTTTAGACCGAAAGATCACAAGCTACGACAATGCCGCAGTACAAACTTCGAGTTCACCGAAATAATGGCGAAATTCTTGGCGAGAGATATCATTGCCCACATAATAGTCATCGAGCCGCACTTCTTCTGCCGA
Organism: Chthoniobacterales bacterium; assembly: GCA_035274845.1. Lineage (NCBI taxonomy): Bacteria > Pseudomonadati > Verrucomicrobiota > Spartobacteria > Chthoniobacterales > Chthoniobacterales bacterium. The sequence goes on along the minus strand of DATENU010000008.1, from coordinate 41,471 downwards.
CTCTAAAGACTGGGCTGCCTCCAAAACAGCTAAGGCGAGCGGGCTCGCAGTTCTGCCCCGCAATGTGTTAAGCGTTGCAAGGCATAATTTTTCGCGTTCAGTCAATTTTTTGATTTCGCACGCCAAGACATTGTCATCTGCCAACAAGGCGTGGTCATAATCCCCGTGCTCTACGAAAACGTCTCGGCAGTGTGCGAACTGCATTTCCGCGTCGGAATAGTCCTCGTGCAGGAGTTTCAGTCTGGCTGATTCGAATAGAAGGTGCGCCTTCAATTCCTCAGTCGCACCTCCATCGCCTTCCGATAGCCAAGCTGCCTGTAGTTCCAACTCTGCGGTCGCAAGAAGGTTTTCCCGTTCTTCGGAGTTCATAGCCTTTGTTGCATCGTTCAGTGCATGTCGCGCTGAGATAAAGTGTTCACTCGTCGGCCGGGATGTTCGCGCCACGGGTACCGAAAGATAAAACGAAGCAACAGTTCCACGGAGCTCTTGAATTCGTGCGGGGTCCGGCGTCAGGGAGTACAGTGCCGCAGGGGCTCCAGGACCACGCTCCGCCGGCTGTGTCTTTGACGTACTCGTATCCAGAAAGCCACCTTTTCGCAGACGCTGAATCTCGGTCCGAATACTCTCAATGTTCAAACCCGTCCGACGTTGGATGTCGAACGCGGTAAAGGGCTTCCCGTCCAACGCTATTTGTCGGACGGCGACCCGCACTCTGTTCATGTCAGCCCTTTGCATGGCGTGAGAGTAGATGCTCTTCTGAGCAAGAAACAAGTGAAAAGTTCATCCGAGCCACGATTCTAAGCAGCTTTCATGCTCAGGTGACTAAAATTGCAAAGTAACGACCCTCAAAAACTCCTCACCATTAACCGTCGTTAAGCGGCGGACATGATTCCGTCCGTCCCGCGTGGAAAACAGCCTCTCGAGGTTTCTCAAGAAGCGCGCGGTGTACTCTAATCGTGCCAGAGGCTCGGCGTTTTCCAGGCTACACAGAGCATCGGTAGTTTCTACGAAAAGCACCGCTCGTCCCTCGGACTCCACAATCGCTTCAAATAGCCGCGCCACACGTATTCCCCGTTGGGAAACCGGCGATAACATATGCTCAAGGGCTTTCCGAAAAACATATACTTGGTCTTCTGAGAGGGGGAATTCACCATCCGCTGCTAGCCAACGTCGCTCGAGGAATCGTGAGGCGGCGACTAACATCCAACCATCGCTGAAAACTTGATAGCGCGTGTCGATTGCGAAGATATGTGCGGTGTACTCGTGTAGAAATCTGAAAGGTAACGCTACGTACCACCGAAAGTGTGGCTCGTTGGACTCGAACGAAAAGATTGCCTCAATCAATGCGCTCGAATGGCTAAATAACATCGGGGGGATAGACCGTTCTGATTCGTTGCACCTTACTTGACAGCGACAATCAACTTTCAGGCGGCCAAGCAGGGGCGCACAATTGGCAAAAAATTCGCGCGCGAGGCCGCGTCCCACATCATGTAGTTCTTGGACATGCGCCACAAAATTCCAAGCGGGTATCTTGTCTTTCAATGCGATAGAATATCGATCCCATATTGCTCCCGCCTCTGCGTTCAGATCCCGGGCGAGATCGCCCAGTTCGGATACTTTTTGCGCCAACCGGAAAGCCGCCGCTGCGTGATCAGTTTCTTTACAGCTGCCGAAGAACTCTTGGACTCGAATCTCGAAGGCACCAATCAAGCCCAATACGTTAAGGCGAGAGTCGTTAGTATCTTGTGCCGCAGTATAGAGATCAGGGAGGACTTTGTGTAATCCTTCGCATGCCAGCACATACGCGCTGAGTTTCGCTTTGTGCCGTATATGCATCGGCAGCCCGATCGCTACCCGTCAGCTCTTCGCTCATCTGACTTTTGCTTCGGTTCTCGAACTTCGCCGAGCTTTCGTAGCTGGGGAATCGCATACGTCTTGAAAACATCATATGCAATGTTCGTGGCGACGTGAACGAGGATTATCACCGTGTGATAGTCCATGTCCGGGAAATTCTCTTTCTGATCCACTTGGATTTCCCGATCCTCTAACAAAGATTCATGGCCATGTTCGCGAAGGCCGTCCTTAATGGCGGGCATAATTTTTTGTGCAATATCCGCCGCCGTGTCTGGAGCTATGGCAATGATCTCAAATTCGTAACTCTGCGTCATAGAGAGGGGTCTCCTGCTGGATCAACTACGTGCGTGTTGAGAAAGAAGTGCGGCTTTGCGAACCGCTAACGCAAAGAGCTATATTATGCTTTCGAGCAAAGCCGCGATACGCCTCTGAAATCATTACGTCTTGGGGGAAATCATAAAATCGAATCAAAATTCGATGAAGTTTGCGAGGACCACTGGAATTGTAAAGCACAAAAATTGAAGGCGGCGAATCTGCTACTGCAAACGCGGTGGCAGGCGCGTTTCGCCAACTTTCGGATGACACGAATGTCGAATCCTGAGACTTACGCCGCTTTTTTGTGGTGCTTCGCTTTCTTCGGCGCCGCTTTTATCTTTCGCCCCCCATGCGCCTTGAGGCTTTCCTGCAGAACGGCCACCAGGTCGATCACCTTGGTCGAAGGTTTCTTCTCTTTCGGTTTCTCCTCAATCTCTTTTCCGCCCGACTCCACTTTCTCTTCGATCACGTCCATGAGCGCTTCGCGGTAATCGTCCTTGTACTTCGCCGGGTCCCACTTCGAGCTCATGCTTTTCACGAGCGCTTCGGCCATGTCTTTCTCGCGTTTGCCGACCGTGGTCTTCTTCGGCACGTGGAGCTTTTCCGCATCGGCCAGCTCTTCGGCAAAATGCATCAGCTCTAGCACCAGCGCGTCTTTCAACGCCTTCACTCCCGCCAGATATTGCCGCGTCTTGATGACGACTTTGGCGATGCCAACCTTTTTGCCATCGGAAAGCGCTTCGCGGAGCAACGCGTAGGCTTTGTCGCCGCCTTTCTGCGGCTCAAGGTAATACGGCTTGTAGAAATACATCGGATCGATCTCATCGAGATCGACAAAGTCCTGGATGTCGACGGTCTGGGTCGCTTCCAGATCGACCCGCTGAAAATCCTTTTCGTTCAGGACGATGAACTTTCCTTTTTCGTATTCGTAACCCTTAACGATTTCGTCCCACGGAACTTCCTTGCCGTCCTTTGCCGCCACCCGTTTGTAATTCACCGGGCTGAGGTCCTTTGCTCGCAGGAGACGAAACTTTAGCTCTTCTTTTCGGGTCGCCGGGTAAAGCGCGATGGGAATGTTAACGAGGCCGAAACTGATACTGCCTTTCCAGATTGCACGCATGGCGTACAAGCTTCGCCGCTGGCGGGTTGATCGCGCGTATTATGTAGAGGCGCTTGTGCCAAGCGCCTGTTCCCGGCTCAAGGCGCTTGGCACAAGCGCCTCTACATTTTCTACGCCGCGGCTTCGAGCTGTTCGCGGCTGATTCCGCGGAGCTCGTACAAGCGCACCAACGTTTCCTCGATCAGGTTGTTCGGGCAGGACGCCCCCGCCGTGATTCCAACCACGATCGGCCCCCCGGGCAGCCAGTCCTTGGCGATGATTTCCTGCCGCTCATGAAGGTCGTAATGCAGGATCTCGGTCGTGGACACTAACCGGGACGCGTTCCGAACAAAATAGGTCGGCAGCTTTTCCTCGCCCATTTCCGCCAGGTGCGAAGTGTTCGAGCTGTTGTAGCCGCCCACCACCAGGAGCAAATTCATCCGGACATCGAGCAGCTCGCGCAACGCGTCCTGCCGTTCCTGGGTCGCACCGCAGATCGTGTCGAAGAAACGAAAATTCTTCGTCGCGCCCTCAGGGCCGTCGCGATCGACGATGGCCTGGCGAATCCGGCGCTGCACTTCCTCCGTCTCCCCTCGCAGCATCGTGGTTTGGTTCGCCACTCCGACCGTCTTCAAATGGACATCAGGATCGAATCCGGGCGAATGCGCGTCCTTAAAATGCGCGAGAAATTCCTGCTTGTTTCCGCCGTGCCGGATGTAATCGCAGACGTAGTCGGTGTCCTTGAGGGTAAGCACGACGAGATAATGTCCTTTCCCGTCGCCGAGCGCGCGGGAACTGGTGGCCTTCGTCTCCTCGTGCGAAGCCTTGCCGTGAATGATCGAGGTGGCCGATTCGCTGGCATACTTGCGCACCCGTTTCCAGACGCTCATCACGTCGCCGCAGGTGGTATCGACGATCTGGCAGCCGCGGTCCTTGATTTGTTGCTGGATGGAAAGCTCGGTGCCAAAAGCCGGGACGATCACGACGTCTTCCGGCTGGAGATCGGAGATGTCGGCCTGCTTGTTTTTCCCCATCAGGTTTTTGATCCCGAGCGAGGAGATCTGCTCGTTGACCTCGGGATTGTGAATGATCTCGCCGACGATGAAGAGCCGCCGGTCCTTGAAAACTTTCCGGGCGGCGTAGGCGAGGTCGATGGCGCGCTCGACGCCGTAGCAAAATCCGAACTGCTTGGCCAGACGCACGGTGACGTCGCCGCACTGGAGGATCCCGCCGGCGCGCCGGACCTTGTCCACAATGTCGCTACGGTAATGCGATTCGACCTGCTCCTGCACGGCCGTCATCACTTCCGGCGTGCGCAGGTTCACCTTCTCGCGCGCCGTCGTTCCGCTGGAGATAAGATTCGTGCTCATCGAGCTGAATAAAGAAAGTCCGCCCTCGGGCATCCTCGCGACACCCGGCGGCCACCAGAACCTAGCTGTGAATCCGGATTCAGTCTACCAGGAGCGGCCCCGGAGGATCCTTGAACCAGGCGTCCGACATCATGAACGACCGCGGCGGATCGGGATCCTTGCTCTGGTCGAGTTTCATGACCTGGCTGCCGTATTTCTGATCTTCGGGAAGCGATTGCCGGATGTGAACCTTGGTGCCGATGCTGGTGAGCGCGTACATGCGAGCGACCGCTTCCCGATGCATCCGGACACAGCCGTGGGTGTGCGGATACGGATGGACGAAGCCCTCGTGAAAACCGTAAGCGGATTTGAATTCCTGCCAGTACGCCATGGGATACCCGGCATCCGGTTCGCTGGCGCGCCGGCGTTTCTTTTCCTTGTTGTAAATGGTGAAGTCGCCGGTGGGCGTCTCCGCGCCTGGCTTGCCGACGTTGGTGACCGCTGCCATGAGGAGACGGTCGCCTTCCATCACGTAAACGTTCTGCGTCTTGAGGGACAGATACACTTCCACTTTGGACGGATCGTTCGGTTTATGCGCGATCACGCGGTAATTCTTCGATGACGACGAGGTGGTCATCGTGCCGCAGCTGGTCAGGAGCAAAGCGGCCGGCACACACAGGCAAAGGGCGAGGCGGGATAAGAGTCTCATAGTTGGAGAATGGAAAAGCGTACTGGCGCGATTTTGTCAATACCGCGACGCGGCGAGGCGGATGGAGTAATGGAGCAGTGGAGTGCTGGGGAAGAGGAAATTGGCCACCCTCACTCCATTACTCCGCCACTCCATTCCCGGTCTCCGCCAGCCGCTTCTCGAAGTGCGGCGAAACGTTGGCGTAAAACGGATACGCGTTCGGGTCCGCGCTTTCGGGCCGGTAACGCCAGTGCTTGTACATCCACATAAACGGCGCCGGATTCCGGCGAATGACCGGTTCGAATTGGTCCCAGCAGGCCTGCGCGATTTCGCGCGCGGAAGCGCCGGGCCGCAGCTGCAAGGGCGGATGAAAGACCAGCCGATATCGCCCGTCGGGCAACGGTTCCATGTGGGCGTTGATGATTGGCGCGCCGGTCCGCTGATGGAGCCACGCCTGGGCAAAACTGACGCAGCGTTTCATCCCAAAACAATCGATCACCACGCTCGGGATTTTCGCCGAGATCGTCAGGTCGGCGAAAATCGCCACCCGTTCCCCCCGCCGCAGAGCCCGATAGAGATGGAGGAGCGATCCCTGGCGCGTGACGACGCGATGGCCGCCCCATTGCCGCAGCGCAATAAACGTCGGATCCAGGAGCGGATTCTTGAATTCCTGCGCCATGATCACGCTTCGGCGCCCGGACAAGCCGACGCTCGTCGCCATCCATTCGAAGTTGCTGAAGTGGTGGCAACCCCAGATGACTGGCTTCCCCTCCTCCAGGGCGGAGCTCCATTGTTCGAGGCCGGAGAACTCAACGAGCCCAGCGAAATTTTCCGCCGTCAGGCGCGGACTCCAGAAAAGATCGGTCATCGCGCGGGCGAAATGCCGATAGGATTGGCGAACGATTTTTTTGCGTTCGGCGAGCGTGAGCGTGGAACCGAACGCGTGCTCCAGATTGCTCAGCGCCACTCGACGCCCTTCGCGATCCAGAAAGGAAGCCAGCCATCCGAAGCTCGACCCGATTCCTTCCACCAATCGTCTCGGAAAGAGGGGCGTGACCACGGCCCCGAGGCGAACGAACAGCCATTCGGCCCGGTGCCGGCCACGCTTCCAGAATGGCGTCATGGTTGCATCGCTTCGAGAGCGGCGGGCCGGTCGAGCTTCGCGTAATTCGGCCGGGAAGCGATCTGCTCGAAAAACGGCGACTCCTGCGAATAGAACGGATAAGGACGCGGCGCCGCGACCGGCTTGTAACGCCAATGTTTGTACATCCAGAGCCAGGGCGCGGGGTTCTGCCTAACGACTGGTTCGAACGAGTCCCAGCAGAGCTGGGCGATTTCCTGGTGGGTCGCGCCCGCCGGCACCTCGATTTTCGGTTGGGCCACGATCCGCCACCGGCCCTCCGGCAACGGCTCGCAATAAATCGGGATCAATGGCGCGCCCGTTTTTTCGTGGAGCCAGGCGTGGGCAACAGTCACGATTGTCTTCAGGCCGAAGCAATCGATCACCACCGTCGGGTGATGCGGCGCCAGCGTCGTGTCGACCAGTAAGGCCGCCCGGCCGCTTTTTCGCAGCGTCTTGTAAAGCCGGACAATCGCTTTGTTCCGCGGGACCGACGTGTGCCCGGCATGTTCGCGGAAGCCCTGGAAGATTTGGTCGAGCAACGGGTTTTTGAATTCCTGGGTCACGACGTCGGTGGTCATGCCGGCCCAGGCCACGGCGGGGCTGAGCCATTCGAAGTTGCCGTAGTGGAACACGGCGAAAATGCAGCGGTTCGACGGCGCGATCTCCGCGCGAAGGCGTTCCAGGTTGGCAAACTCGGCGTAGTCCCAAAAATTCTCCGCCGTTAGGGCCGGCGTCCAAAAAAGATCGGTGACCGTGCGGGCAAACTGGACATAGCTTTCACGCGCGATCTCCTCGAGTTGGCGCGATGAAAACCGGTCGCCAAACGCCGCCGTGAGATTACTCAACGCGACCCGGCGATTCCGCTTATCGACCGCAAAAGCCGTTCGCCCGATGAATTCCCCGAGCCGCACGCACATTTTTCGCGAAAGCAACGGAACCAGGCTCCCGGCTCCCTTCACCGCTAGCCATTCCATTCGATAACGAAATTTTTTCCAACCTGCGCGCACGGCGCCAGTGTAAGCACGCTTCGTCCGCGCTGCGAGTACGGGACGAGCCGGCCTGCGGGCGGAACGTCCAACGTCCAACGCTCAACATCCAACGTCCAATTCCGGACTCTCGGATGCCGGAGGATCAACTGCGCACCAATTCCCCAAATCATCGGTCCGAAAGCGCCCGACTGGTCTTTTCTCTAGTTCGGCGTTGGACGTTGAACGTTGGGCGTTGGACGTTGCCTCTTCCCGTGAGATGGATCCGGCGCGAAAGACCAAAGGCCACCCAGAACGAGTCTCCGTAAACGGCGGCGGCCGCCTCGCGGATTTCTTCGGACTCCGGCGCAACCTCGTTATCCTGCTGATCGCGATCTTCCTTATCGGCTCGGGGGAAGAACTCTGGATGCGGTTCGTGCCGAAATACCTCCAGGCCCTTGGCGCCTCCATCTTTCTGATCGGGGCTTTTGACGCGATCCGCATTTTGCTGGGCGCGATCTATGCCTATCCGGGCGGAGTGCTGGTGGATCGCTGGGGACATCGCCGCGCTTTCCTCGCCTTCAATCTCTTTTCGATCGCGGGCTATTCCCTCGTTCTCCTGGTGCCGCATTGGGGCGCGGTCATTGCCGGCATGTTCCTTTTTCTTTCCTGGACCTGTTTCTCGCTGCCGGCCGCTTTCTCGCTCATCGGAGCCACCCTCGGCCCGAATCGGCATGCGATGGGGATCGGAATGCAATCGGTAATCAAGCGATTGCCGATCATGTTCGCGCCGATCCTGGGCGGATATCTGATCGACCGGTACGGCATCATCGACGGCGTGCGCATCGGTTTGGTCGCGTCCATTGTTCTTTCCGGCGTAACGCTTTTGGTGCAACGCCAGCTCCGGGAGGATCCGGTGGCCGCGACTCGACCCGGCGACCACTGGAACTTCCGCCAAAGCCTGCTCGCGTTTAGTGCGCCACTGCGCCGTCTCTTGCTCAGCGACATCCTGGTCCGCTTCTGCGAGGGCATCCCGTACGCGTGGGTCGTGATCTACGCGATGGACAATGTCGGAGTGACCGCCAAAGAAGTCGGCATTCTGATCAGCATCGAGGTTGTCGTCGCCAGCCTCTGCCTGATCCCGGTTTCTCATTTCGCCGACAAACACGGTCGTGAGCCTTTTGTTCTCGCCACCTTCGGATTCTTCACCCTTTTCCCGCTCGCGCTCTGGATCTCCGGCAGTTTCGCCATGCTGGTGCTGGCGTTCGCGATCCGGGGTTTGAAGGAATTCGGGGACACGTCGCGTAAGGCCCTGATCATCGGTTATTGCGATCCCGAACGCCGCGGCCAGATGGTCGGCGCGTATTATTTGGTCCGGGATTTATTAGTCAGCACCGCCGCCGTCCTGGGCGCCTGGCTCTGGAAATTGGGACCAGGCGCGAATTTTCTGGGCGCGGCCGTCTTCGGCCTTGTTGGGACGGTGATTTACGCGTTGTCATCCCGAGCGCGCAATGGAGACGGCTTGCCCCCAGGCCGTTGAGGACGACGCGATTTTCTGCTTCGGCGCTTTCCCCCACCGGCACGGTGGCGTGCCGGCTCCACCACTTTTCCCCCACCGGCACGGTGGCGTGCCGCCTCCAAATCAAACCGAAGGTTGACCTTTGTGAATAACTGTCCCATGATCTTTCGAAGGAGACCCAAACCCGATGCAGATGTTTTCAAGCAGCCGAAAAGTGGAGCCCGCCGCCCCAATGGCGACGCCCCCTCCTCAACCGCAAGCCAAACCCGACCCGACCCCAAACGGCGCGACCGAGGTTAGCCGGGGCGGAACGCTCTCGAGCGGCGTCTCCATCAAGGGCAGCGTTAAATTTCAAAAAGAGCTGACTCTTGATTGCGTAGTCGAAGGCGAGATCAATTCCCAAGGCCGGCTGACCGTCGGCAAGGCGGCCAAGATCAAGGGCGACATTAAGACGCGCTCCGTCATCGTGGACGGCACCGTGGACGGCAACATCACAGCGGCCGAACGCTGCGAGCTGCGCGCCGGTTGCACCGTGAACGGCGATATCGAAGCGCCCCGCCTGGTTGTCGATGAAGCGGCCAGTTTCGTCGGCAGCGCCAAGATCGCGTTCTCGCAAAAGCCCGCAGGGGCAGCGGCTTCGGCGTAATCGCTAGTGGCGCCCGCCCGAGGGCTAATCAGCATTTCTCTATGCCGGGCAAGAAGAGCTGGCGGGAGAAACTGGCTGACAGCAAGGACCTGCCGAAGGTGGTCGCACTGCAGGGAAAAGCGGCGACCAAATGGGGCAAAGGGACCATGGCGATCCCGGCTCCAATCGAAGTCGACCGGATCATGCGTTCCGTTCCACGCGGACGCATTCTCACCACCGATGTACTTCGCGCCTTCATCGCGGGAAAGCATGGCGCCACAATCGGTTGTCCGCTGACGACCGGTATCTTCGCCTGGATTGCGGCGAATGCGGCCGAAGAAGCCGCGGAAGCAGGCGCTCGCAAGATCACGCCCTATTGGCGGACGCTAAAAACGGGCGGTGAACTGAACCCGAAATTTCCCGGCGGCATTGCCGCGCAGAAGTCAAAGCTCAAGGCAGAGGGTCACCGAATTGAGACGAGAGGAAAACGATTTTTTGTGGCCAATTACGAGGCTGCTTTGTTCGAGCCAACCGCGGCGGCGAAGTCGTGATTGAGCGGCCCGGTTTCCGTCGAAATTAGTGCGCATGGGAATCGAGGGGCGTTCGTCAAAGCGATATGAAAGTTACGATTTCCCCCATTGTCCTGTGGACGGTTGCCTTGCTTTCCCTGGTCGGCTCGGTTGGGCTGGCCGAAAGAACGAAGCCGGAGGTTTCGCTGAGCCTGTGCTCGAGCTTTTCCTTTGGCGGAATTGGCGTCGCCGGAACCATGTCGCAGGGCGAGCGGGCGCTTCGCGAAATTCTCAAGGAATCGGATGCCGTGGCTCGGCTGGAGGGCCTCCTGCCGCAGGCATCGCCGGCGGGGCAGCTTTATGCGTTGGTCGCCCTGCGATTGCGCGACCGGGCGGCCTATCAGCGCGCCCTGGAAAAATTCAGAGCGAACGACGCGAAAGTGGAGACGGCCCGAGGCTGCATGCTGCAACAGGAATCGTTTCGCGATCTCATAAAGGAGATCGAACAGGGACACTACGATTCATTTCTGGAACGCGAGTGGCCGGAAAACCGGCGTTGATTCTCCAGTCCTCGTCGCGCTGAGGAACACTGACGGCCTAAAGCCGTCAAGTTTGGATCGGCACGTCCACCGAGTTGCGTCGCTCTAACGCGTCCCGCAGGGAAATCGAAAAGGGCTGCTATCTCGAAACAACTGCGACAAGCCCTTAGTCCCGAAGGGACGTCGGAATAAAAGCCCGGAGTGAAGCGCAGCGAAACTCCGGGGTTTGCGTCTCAATGAAACGAGCCCCGAAGGGGCGACGGATCGAGAACAAAGCAAACCAGGCGACGTTTCCGAGATTCCGTTGGCCCCCGACAATGCGCGGCATCCGTCACCCCTTTCAGGGGTTCTTTGGGGTGGTTCCGTTCTTTTCCCCCGGAGTTCGCTACGCTCCCTCCGGGCTTTAATCCTTCGCGCCTCCCGGCGCTCTATATTCCTAACAGGGTAAAGCCATCAAGTTGTGGGGACGCAGCCTCGGCCAGCCAGGACGCGACGGCGGATGACCCCACTCCGGTCTTCGTGTAACGTGCCCGGAGTGCGGTCTATCATGCCGTAGCCGCCGCCGGCTTTCTCGCCATTTGAGATGCAAACAAACAAACTCCCGCACAACCGTTCCGGGAACGCGGAGCGAAGGAGTCAGGTGACGGAAGAAGCACGCAAGCGCCGCTATCCAATTGGAGCCGAGCCAGCCGACGATGGCCGGACGCATTTTCGCGTTTGGGCGCCGAAGGCTAAACGACTAGAGGTGGCTCTCGAAGGCCAATGGGAGAATGGCCGGATCAGCAAAGGAGCTCCCCATTTTCACGAACTCGAACGCGAGCCGACTGGTTATTTTTCCGGAGCGGTGACGGCTGAGGCCGGAACGCTTTACCGTTTTCGGATCGATGGCGGAGAAAATCTCTACCCGGATCCGGCTTCCCGCTTCCAACCGGAAGGACCGCACGGGCCGTCCTGCGTGGTCGATCCAACCCGGTTTTCCTGGACCGATAGCAGTTGGCAGGGACTCGCGCTGCCGGGCCAGATCATGTATGAGATGCATGTCGGGACGTTCACCCCGGAAGGCACCTGGGCAGCGGCGGCCCGGGAATTGCCGGAGCTGGCCCGGATTGGGATTTCCGTGGTGGAGATGATGCCGGTCGCGGATTTTCCGGGCGATTACGGCTGGGGCTACGACGGAGTCGATCTTTTCGCTCCCACGCGCCTTTACGGGACCCCGGACGATCTGCGGGCCTTCGTGAATGAAGCCCACTCGTTAGGCCTGGGCGTGATTCTCGACGTCGTTTACAACCACTTTGGCCCGGACGGCAATTACCTTGGGCTTTACTCCGGCGATTACCTCCATTCCGAACGCGCCAATGAATGGGGCGACTCGATCAATTTCGACGGGGAAAACTCCGCACCGGTCCGCGAATTCTTCATTACCAATGGACGCTATTGGATCGAGGAATTTCATTTCGACGGGTTCCGTTTCGACGCCACCCAGAGCATTCACGACAACTCGGACGAATACATCGTGGGAGCAATCGGCCGCGCGGCCCGGCTCGCGGCCGGGGAGCGTTCGATTATCCTCGTCGCGGAAAACGAACCGCAGGAGACGAAGCTTATTCGGCCCCGCAGCGAAGGCGGCGACGACCTCGATGGTTTGTGGAACGACGATTTCCACCACAGCGCCTATGTCGCCCTGAGCGGGCGGCGGGAGGCCTATTATTCGGATTATTGCGGGCGGCCGCAGGAGTTCGTTTCCGCGGCGAAATATGGCTACCTCTTCCAGGGCCAGCCGTATTGGTGGCAGGATGCCGAACGGGGGATGCCGACTTTTGGCGTGCACCCGGCGGCGTTCGTTTCCTTCATCGAGAATCACGACCAGGTTTCGAACAGCGCGGCTGGCGCGCGGATGCGCTTTGAAACTTCGCCGGGACGCTACCGCGCCATGACCGCGCTGCTCCTGCTCGGGCCATGGACCCCCCTCCTCTTCCAGGGCCAGGAATTTGGGGCGACGACGCCGTTCGTTTTTTTCACGGACATCGGCGACGAAAAACTTCGAAACGCGATCCGGGAGGGTCGTTTCGAATTTCTGTCCCAATTTCCGTCTCTGGCGAGCGGCGAAGCACACCGAAATCTGCCCGACCCGACCGACCCGAAAAATTTCGAGCGCTGCAAGCTGAACTTCGCAGAGCGAACGGAACAATCGCAATTCTACGATCTGTATCGTGACCTCATTCGCCTGCGACGGGAAGATCCGCGGTTAAGCAGGCAGGTTCCCGGAAGTTTGGATGGCGCGGTCCTGGGCGAAAACAGTTTCCTCCTCCGCTTCTTTGGGAAACCGGGGGAAGAACGCCTGCTGCTCGTCAATCTCGGTCCGGAACAATCGCTGACGCCCTCGGCCGAACCGCTCCTCGCCCCGCCGCTTGGCTTTGAGTGGGAGTTGATTTGGTCGAGCGACGATCAACGCTACGGCGGGCCGGGTGTCGCCATGCCTTTTGCCGATGAAGGTTGGTCGCTCCCCGCGGAAGCCGCCATCGCTTTTCGTCCCATTCCACGGACAAGACCACTCCGGAAACCGAAAGAAAGAAGTGGAGCAAAAGCCGAACAGTAATCCGGTGGTCGTCCGCTCGATGGCGTGGGACCCGGCGCATCCCTCGCGCGAAGTCCTCCTGAATCGGGAATGGCTCGTGACCAATGGCCTGGGTGGTTACGCGTCCGGGACGGTTTCCGGGGCGATCACCCGGAAATATCACGGCATCCTGGTCGCGGCCCTGCCAACTCCCCTCGGGCGCGTCGTCATGTGGAATCACGTCTCCGAATTTCTCCGCTTTGACGACAACGAAGTAGTGTCGTTAGGCGCGGAGGAACGTGCCGGCGGCCAGCTCGATCTGAAAAGCGCCGATTATCTTCGCGAATTCCGCCTCGAGGACGGGATGCCGGTCTGGGTTTATCACGTTCGCGATTTCGCCATCGAGAAACGCGTCTCGATGCCTCACCTCCAAAACACCGTGCACGTGAGCTATCAGGTCAGGGGCCCGGGGAAACCTCCCAGGCTGGAGCTGCGGCCTGCCTTCCATTTTCGCCATCACGAGGAAGCAGTCGATTTGCCCCTGGCCGAGCCTTACAAGCTGAGCGCGGTCGACGAACGCTACGAAATCGTGTCGGCTCGCCGGAAATATGGCGCGCTCCGCATGCGGATTTGCGGTCATGCCACAGCCTTTACGATCGCGCCCGCGAAAATTCACCAGGTGGTGTATCGGACCGAGCAGGCCCGCGGCTATGCCCACGAAGGAACGCTCTGGAGCCCCGGATTTTTTCAGGTCGATTTCGCTGATGAAAACAGGGCGACGTTGATTGGATCGACCGAGCCATGGGAGATCATTGATGTTCTGAGCCCACTGGAAGTGCTCGCAGCCGAACGGCAACGGCGCGCGAGACTGCTGGAGGACTCGGCCCCGGAAGCCAAGGAGGGCGTCGCCGCGGAACTCGTTTTCGCGAGCGATCAATATGTGATCACCCCGGCCGGCCGCTTTGAGGAAGCGGCGCGCGCTCACGCGTCGGGCGATGAGGTGCGGACGGTCATCGCGGGCTACCACTGGTTTACCGATTGGGGGCGGGACACGATGATTAGCCTGGAAGGGCTAACGTTGGTAACCGGGCGCTGTCAAGAGGCTGGATATATTTTACGAACATTTGCTCATTACGTTCGCAATGGGCTGATCCCGAATATGTTTCCTGATCGACAAAAGGAGGGACTTTATCATACCGCGGACGCAACCCTCTGGTTCTTCCATGCCTTGGGCCGATACTTAAAAAAGTCGCAGGACCGCATCACTCTCCGGCTCCTCCTGCCCACCTTGGTCGATATCGCCGAGCATCATTTGCGCGGGACGAGGTTTAACATTCACGTCGATCCCCGGGATGGGCTGCTCGTCCAAGGCCAGGAAGGTTATCAGCTCACCTGGATGGACGCGAAGATGGGCGATTGGGTGGTCACACCGCGGCGAGGCAAGGCGGTGGAGATCAACGCGCTTTGGTATAACGCGCTCAAGCTTCTGGAAAGCTGGCTCCGCGAGATGGGAAACGCCGAAGCGGCCCAGAGCTACGCGGACCATGCCCGGCGAGCCCGCGAGTCGTTCAACGACCGCTTTTGGTTCGAGGAAGGTGGACACCTTTACGATGTCGTTGACGTAGATGGGGGCACCGCGAGCGACCCCGCCTGCCGGCCAAATCAACTCTTTGCCATCTCGCTCGACAATCCGGTGCTCGATCAGGCGCGCTGGAAATCGGTGGTCGAAGTCGCCGAGCGCGATTTGGTGACACCGGTCGGCCTGCGGTCCCTCTCGCCGAACCATCCGGATTACAAACCGATTTACGGCGGTGACCTTCGCTCTAGAGACGGCGCCTACCACCAGGGCACGGTTTGGGCATGGCTAATCGGGCCGTTTATCGATGCCTGGTTGAAAGTGCATCCGGAAGAAAAGACAGCCGCGCGCAAATTCCTCGATCGTTTCCCGGAAAGCATGAACGAGAACGGAATCGGAACGATTAGCGAAGTTTTCGATGCGCGGGAACCGCACACCGCCGGTGGTTGCATCGCCCAAGCCTGGAGCGTCGCGGAAGTGCTGCGTTGCTGGGTGAAGACGGCGTGACTTCTTCTGGGTCGGCGAGACCAATCGAGCCGCAGCTGAAGGCCTGCCCCCGCCTCGATTAAGTCTTTTCCCAACAAAACGCGTCGCGAACGGTGAGGCTCCGCGCTTATCGCACGGATCGCATAGCATATCGCTACGTCATCGACATCCGCTCCTTCGCACTTGACATCCTCCGCGGCGCAGGCTGGGATTCGTTTTGACCCCGATTTTGTTTTCCCCCGCAATATTCCTGTCCCGCACGCCCGACGGCTCATTTTCACCTAAAGCGCGAAGTTACCTGGCCAAAATCAAGAAATCGCCACCGCGATAAACGACGCCGACCGGCGACGGCCGTTTCGGAGATGCCGAGCAAACTCATGAAGCCCAACCTCAGTTTCGACCACGTTCATTACCGCACCTACTCTGACTTCGAAGAGACCATTCACTTTTACGTCGACATTATGGAGGCGGAGAATCTTGGCTTTGTCCAAATCGGTCCGATTCGGCACTTACAGTTCAGGCTTGGTGGGGCAACCCTCCTTTTTGCCCCGTCGACCGCGGCCACGCCGCAGCCGGCACCGGGACCCGATCGCCTCGGCGCTTTCCACATGGCGTTCCTCGTTGAGGACTGTGAGGCGGCCACGAATTATTACGTCGAGCGTAACGGCGGCAATCGTGAGATCGTTTTTAAAGAGCCCGAGCTTTTCCCCGTCGAGCCTCCGACGCCGACCGGGAGTTATAAGGTCGCGTTTCTGAAAGCGCCGGACGGAATGTTGGTTGAGCTAAAACAGCTTATCCCCTGAGTTGGAGCGCGGTGACGACGGCGCCTCCGCGTCAGGAATTTTTTTATCTTTCCGCTTTCGCAGAGAAGAAGCTTCGGCGAAACGCGTGCGCTCCCCAGACAAGAGTCAGCGATCATAGACCGCCGCTACGGCGGACTATTTCGAATACAGGGGTATGGCAGAGCCCGAAACGCTGACCCAGGTGAAACAGAAGCCAGAGGTCCGCGAGGCCCTGGCCCAGACGGGCGGCAAGCCAGTCATCAAGGCGCAGGCGCGGGATAAGTTCTGGTTTACGACCCACGCCCTGGTTCTGCTGGGCTGCGCCGCTATCTGGTTGTTACTCGGCTGGAAATGGATCCCCCTTCCGCAGCCTCATCTCGATCTGATCGCCCGCGCCGTTCGGGCAACGGTTTTCATCGTCATTGTCCTGGCGATCGCGAAAGCGGTCTCGGTTTATGCCATTGGGCGAGTCGAAGACGCCTCCACGACCTTCACGCTCCGGCGCATTCTCCACCTCATCGTAGGGATTGTGATTGTCTTCATCGGGCTCTCTATCTTCTTCGCGAACTGGTACACGGCACTGATCTCGGTGGGAGTGGTTTCCATCATTGTCGGCCTGTCGGTGCAGACGCCGATGTCGAGTTTCATCGGCTGGATTTATATTCTCGTCCGGCGGCCATATCGCGTCGGCGACCGGATCAAAATCGGCGATGCCACCGGGGACGTGATCGATGTCAGCTACATCGACACCACGCTCTGGGAGTTCGGGGGCTCGTTTCTTTCCACGGACCACCCGAGCGGCCGGATCATCAAGTTCCCCAACGCGAAGGTGCTCGACTCGATGGTTTACAATTATTCCTGGCCGCTCTTCCCCTACATCTGGAATGAGATAAAATTCCAGATCGCCTACCAGAGCGATTTGCAGTTCGTCGCCCAGACGATGGAACGGATCGTGGAGCAGGAAATCGGCGAAGAGATGAAAGATCGCGTCGAGGTTTACCGCGATCTCCTGGCGAAAACACCGGTGAACGAGCTCGAGGTCCGGGCGCATCCGCGGGTTTTCTTTCGGGTCGACGAGGTGACGTGGATCGACGCCATCGTGCGGTATGTCGTCCCGCCGCGTGAAGCCGGCTCCATCAAGACGCGCCTGATCCCGAAGCTGCTGGCCGCGCTCAACGCGGCGCCGGACAAAGTCATGTTCCCGGCGGGCGCGAATCGGTAATGCTTCGTTTGCCAGTCACGCAATCCCAGCCGATTACTTCGCCGATGCATTCTCGAATTCTAATTGTCGCCGTCGCCCTCGTGACCATGGCCGCGAAGCCGGTGGCCAAAAAAACGGAGAAACCCGGGCCGCAGCCATCGCCGAAGCCAAAAGTATCGGTTCCGAAAACCATCCCGGTCGCGCTGCCGAATTACGACGAAGAGACGAGCGTGAAGCTGCAAATTTTTCTCGATAACAACGACTTCGGCCCGGGCAAGATCGATGGCCGGATGGGCGAATTTTTCCGGAAGGCGCTGGTGCACTACAAGCGCGCCCACGGCATGCCGGAGACCGGCGGAATCGATTCGTGGCTGCTCGACCAGGTGCCCGAGACCTACACCACTTACACGATTCCGCCGGAAGCGCTGAACTTCGTCGGCGACACCGCGAGCAAGCCGTCCGAGCAGGCGAAGCTCAAACGATTGAACTACGGGTCGCTCCTCGAATTCGTCGCCGAGCGTTACCATTCCGCCGAGGACTTCCTCAAGAAGATCAACCCGGAGCTCAAGCTGGAGAATCTAAAGCCGGGCGACACGGTGAAGGTGCCGAATGTGTTGCCGTTCAAAATCGAGGATCTGAAGGAAGGTTTCGCCGAGAAAAATGCCGCGTTCGCGAATCGAAAAATCTACATCGACACGAAAGACCACTTTCTCCTGATCTACGACGGCAAGCAGCTCGTGGCGGAGTTTCCGATCACTCCCGGCTCATCCACCCTGCCCGCGCCGATGGGCCTTTGGAAGATTCTCGGCATCGCGACGCTCCCGGTTTTCCGGCACGACGAGGGCGTGCTCCAGCATGGCGAGAAATCGAGTGTGTTCTACAACCTGCCGCCCGGCCCCAACAATCCGGTGGGCGTTCTTTGGATGGGATTGAACAAACCGCACGTCGGGATCCACGGGACGAATAATCCTGAAACCATCGGCCGAGCCGCGAGCCACGGCTGCATTCGGACCGCGAATTGGGATGCCGCCAGGGTGAAGGAGCTGGTCACCGTGGGCAACGCCGTTTCGATTTTCAGGTAGGAGAGCCTTCTTCTGTAGCGGCGGTCTCAGACCGTCGCACCTGTAGCGGCGGTCTCTGACCGTCGTCCGAACTCACCCGCTCTCCGCCCGATATTCCAAGGGAAACACTTCACCGAGAAAAGGCCAGTCGTCTGATTCTGTCACCAGACCTGCACGCGTCGGGTTTTCCCGAACATACTGCCATTTTTGCGTAGCAGATTCTTCGCTCCGCAACACATGATCAAAGAACCCTTTCTGCCAAAACGGAGAAGAAACTCCCTCCTTCCGTAGCTGAGATGAAAGTGTCCCTTTGAGTGCGCGAACCCAATTCGAGAGCGATATCCGCTCGTCATCGATTGCTACAAATACATGGAAATGATCGGGCATTAGCACATAACAACCAATCCACGCGCCCGAGGCTGGGCCATTGGCCGCGAAGCCGAGGAAGACAGCGTGGATGGACAGACGCGCCAGCAGCTTCCTCCGGTGAGCGGTGCAAGCCGTTACAAAGTAGATCGGCTCGCGAACGTAGATGCGTTCGAGACGCGAAAGCCTGGGGGGCACGTAGCTCTCTTAGCGGACTTAGCGGGTCCCGGCGATATCTTTGTGATGTGGGAGATTGCCGACGACGGTCTGAGACCGCCGCTACAGCGGGACGACGGTCCGAGACCGCCGCTACAGAAGAAGCGGTCCCAAACCGTCGCTGCGACGAGACGACGGTTTCCCCCGGCCTACAAATTTTTGACAAGATTTTTCGCGCGGAACCGGCACCTCGTGCGTCTAGGCTGGTAGAACAACAGAAATGGACTCATCCGAAGACGCAATTTACCGCGCCGCCATCCATGGGGATCGCGCCGCTTTTGAGACCGTCATCCGGTCGGCCAGCCGGAACCTTTTCGCCATTGCCTACGGCATTTTGCAAAACCGCGAGGAAGCGGAGGACGTCGTCCAGGATACTTTCGTAAAAGCATGGAAATCGCGCTGGCGGGTGCGGGATTCGGCCAAGTTCCCCGCCTGGCTTGCCACCATCGCTCGGCATCGGGCACGGGACCTCGCCCGAAAACGCCGGCCGGAACCGTTACCGGAAGATTTTGAACCAGCGGAAACGGCCGAATTCCCGGCCGCAGGCCAAAAGGCGGACCTCGATGGCGAGGTCCGCTCGGCCCTGGCGCAGTTGCCGGAACTGCATCGCGCCGCGGTGACGTTGCGTTATTTCGAAGAGCTCGATTACGGCACGATCGAGCAGACCCTTGGCCTGACGAACGGAGCGCTGCGCGGAATTCTGGGCCGCTCCCTTGGACTGATGCGGAAACGGCTCAAGCCGGCCCTGGCCTCAACCGGATAACTCTTATGGCGACGATTCACGAACAAATTGACGAACTGCTCGCGGCCGATCTCCACGACGAACTGACGGCTGCCGAGCGCGATGGATTCCACGCCCACCTCGTTGAGTGCGCGGAATGCCGCCAGGCTTTTCAGGAAGGAAAAACTATGAACAGGATTCTGAACGAAACTTTGGCCCAGAAGAAGGCCGACGCCGCCTTCGAACAACGGATGGTCTCCCGATTCCGCGAGCGTGTGCCGAAACGGGCTGGGCTGATCAGCCTCATCGCCGACCTGATGCGCGTCCGCGCGGTCCAGCTCACGGCAGCCGCTGCGGTTCTTCTCACCCTCGCCCAAATGGGGAAAATGCTCACCGGTGAATTTTCGATGACGCCGAAAACGCCTTACGATGTGACGGTCGCTTTTAACCAAGCGCCGACAGAGCAGGAAAAACCGGGCGCAAGCCGGGAAGCGGACGGCCTTCTCAGCAAGGCCGACGGCCGTACCAAGAACGTGGCGCCATCGACGGTCGCTCCACCTCCCCCGCCGATGGACGCGGTCACTTCGTCTGCGCCGAGGCCACAGACCGAGGCGTTGCGCGCGCCAGTCAAAACAAAAAAGGCCGAGTTCAAGGATGAGAAAGCCGATGCCGCAGATGTGACCGCCGAAACGCCGACGGAACCTTCCGCATCCGCGTTGACTGTTGGACCAACCGCCAATCGAAAGCTGGTCCGCAACGCAACGGCGGAGATGGAAGTCGCCAGCTTCGACGAATCGGTCCAGAAGATCACTGCATTCGCCTCGGAAGAGAAAGGCTACGTCTCGACCACAAGCTCGGAGAAACAGGCGAACGGCAAACTGCGGGGGGAGATCGTGGTGAAAGTGTTGCCGGACAATCTCGACCGGTTTCTCGGGAAACTGCGCGCGATCGGGGAGCTGAAGAACCAGGCGCTCACGACCGAGGACGTCACCAAGAATTATTTCGACACCGAATCGCGCCTGAAGAACGCGCGGTTGATGGAGCAGCGGCTCATCGAAATCCTGAAGACGAAGAGCAAAGACGTCGCTGACCTGCTCGAAGTTGAAAAGGAACTCGGCCGGGTGCGCGAGGAAATCGAGACGATGCAGGGTGAGTTGAAGTTCATGGATTCGCAAGTGGCGTTCGCAACCGTGACGATCACGCTCGCGGAAAAGAACATGAACATTCCGGCGGCGTTCCTGTTGAAGGAACGGGCGCAGCTGTCGCTTTACGCGACCGAAGTCGAGAAGACCTACAACGACATCAAGGCGCTCGCTTCGCCGAAGGTGCAGATCACGAATGCCCAGATCGACCGTGATAATACCGGCCGCGTGTCGGCGCGAATGAGCCTGTTGCTTGCTCCGGAGGAAAGCGAGGCGGTCATCGCCCGAATCAAAGGCATGGCCCGGGTCGAGAATTTCCAGGTGCAAACGCAACGCGTTTCCCAGGGCGGCGACGGCCTGGGCGAGAGTGCGAAGACCGAGCGCGACAAGATGGAGCTGAATATCACTCTCTCGCGCGACGAACAGGAGATCGCGTTGCAATCGACTTCGCTCCGGATCCAGACGCCGGAAGTGAGCGACAAGACGAAACAGCTTCGCGCCATCGCCGAGCAACAGAACGGCCGCATCCGCAGCTCCTCTTTCTCGCGCGATCCGAATGGCCGCGAATACGCGAACGTTTCGCTTCGCGTGCCGATGAAGAATTACAACGCGCTCATGCAGGCGTTGAACGGGCTCGGAAAGGTCGAGAACGTCAGTGTCCGGCGGGACGATCGGCCGAACTCGCAAATCGATGAAGCGAGCGCACCGGCTGATGTTTCCATCCAGGTTTACAGCCAGGGAAACATCGTTTCGGAAGAGACCGGGATTTGGGCGACGTTGCGCCGGACCATTGGACAAGGCGCGGCGGCTTTGATGTGGAGCGTGCGAATGATTGGCGTGGCGGTCGCGTTCCTCGCGCCGTGGGCACTGATCCTGGCGGCTGTTGGCTGGATCGTGCGGCGCGTCTCACGGGCGCGCGCCGCGCGCAAGCAAGTGGCCGAGCAGGAAGCGGATCGCAGCTAAGGTCCTTGTTGGAGCGAACGCTCCCGCCGCCACAGCTGCGATCTCAGCATGCCGCCTCGGGACAAATGCTCGCGGCCCAACGAAAATCCCGCCGCTTGGAGAAAAGGAGCAGGGTCGACTAACTCGTCCGCTTCGATCCGCGCGGTGAAGCGGAAAAATCGATACATCGCGACAAGCCACGCGCGGGCCCGCCACCGGGCCAGGCCCGATGACGGAAGACAAAAATCGGCGACCAGCCAATCTGCCTTTGCTTTCGCAGCGCCCGCGAGACGATCGATCACGCGGGGCAACGTCGTTTCCGGGAAACAATCGAGCACGAAATGGGTAACGATCAGATCGTAATTCTCTCCCGCCGGCGTCCAAGAAGTAATGTCCTGTTGCAGAAACCGAACGCGGCTCGTTTGCTCCGGAGCGTCACGCTCAATTCGTTTCCGGGCCAGCTCCAGCATCCGGCCGCTCGCATCCACGCAATCGATCTCCGCGTTCGGATGGCTCCGGAGTAATTGGAGCAAAAACCTCCCATTCCCCTCGCCGACGATCAGGGCCCGGCGGGGGGAGCCAATCTCACCAAGGCAGGCTAGCCGGGCACGCTGGAGCGCGTTGCCGAACGCGACTGTTTCCAGCACCCGATACCAAGGCGCAACGGCGTCGAAACTCACAGCTTCACCGCGATCAGCGCTAGCAACGGAGTAAGCAGGACAAGATCGGCCAGAGCGGTGCGCCAATCAGGCGCCAGGGAGGGCGACACATCGAGCCCCATGAGCAACAAGGCGCTCACGCCGATACAAACAAACATCGGAAGAGCCAAAGGAAAAGGGATCGCAAGGGCGAACGCCGTCAGCGCGAGAATGAGGCAGATGGATCTGACATGTCCCGCAATTTCCGGGTGCCGCGTCGCGATCGAGACTTTGCCCTGCTCACGATCCAATTCGCGTTCCCAGCAGGCGATGCTGATGCAGTTCAGCGAGCAAAGCCCCGCAAAGCCGACTGCCGCAAAGACAAATCCGGGCGGCGATGGGATGGCCGGCAGCAGCGCCACGAAAGTTCCCGCCGCGAAGAGCAAACCAACCGCGATTTCCTTGGCGGGCAACGAACGCCAGATGAGACCGAGCGGATGATTGAGGACGAGATAAATCAAGGCAAGGAGCCCAACCACGGCTCCGACAAAAAGCGTTACCGCCGCGGTGCTCCACCAGATCACAAAGGAGTCGAGTCCACAGATGATTACCAGAGCGCTGATCCAGATCTCGCGGTGCCGAAGGCAAAAAGCCTGGCGAAGAGAGCGGGGTGTTCCGCTCTTGAGCGATGAAGCGTCTACCACGCGATCGGCCAGGTAAATGAGCCAGGCGGTCAAAAAAAGGGCGGTGGCGTTTCCCATAGACACCGGCACCCGGAATACCCTGGCGAAAAGGCAAAGCCACGTAACGGCAACGATCGGGGCGTCAAGGCAGACGAGATTAAGCCAGGTGGCGGCTGGATACCTGGTGGTAGGGACGGCGTCCCGCGCTCGCGGGATCCGCGGACGCCGCAGCGCTGCGTCCCTACCTTGGGCGTCCCTACCGGCGGTGTTCCTCTCTGCCAGGACCGCGGTCGCCCGACTTGAATGCGCTTGCTCCGTTTCCAATCGATCTTAATTTAGGCTGCATCCGCGAGGGAGCCACCGCCTAATGATATCGAATGCCATTCCCATGAATAACAAGGCCGTGGCCGCGCTTCCGAAACATTTGCTCCAGTTCGCGGTGGACCAGTGCTACGACGAATACACCTCGGTCGATCACGCCGTCTGGCGCTTCATCATGCGCCAGAACACTTTTTTCCTGAAGGAATACGCCCATAAAGTTTATTTCCAGGGGCTGCTCGACACCGGCATTTCCTTCGAACGCATCCCGCGCATCCAGGAGATGAACGACATCCTGGGCAAGATCGGCTGGGGCGCAGTCGCGGTGGATGGGTTCATTCCGCCGGCGGCGTTCATGGAATTCCAGGCTTACAAGGTCCTGGTGATCGCGTGCGATATGCGCCAGATCCACCACATCGAATACACGCCGGCGCCGGACATCGTCCATGAAGCCGCGGGACACGCGCCGATCATTGTCGATCGCGAATACTCCGATTACCTCCAGCGTTTCGGCGAAGTCGGTGCGAGAGCGATGCAGTCACGCAAGGACTTTGAGCTCTACGAAGCGATCCGGCATCTGTCGATTTTGAAGGAGCTGCCGAACTCGAAAGAAGAGGAAGTGGCAGACGCGACCCGGGAAGTGGAACAGCGTTTCGCGAATCTTGGGGAGCCGTCGGAAATGGCGCTGCTCTCCCGGTTGCATTGGTGGACGGTCGAGTACGGCCTCATCGGCACGCTCGAAAATCCGAAGATCTACGGCGCGGGTCTGCTCTCCTCGATCGGCGAATCGGTTTCCTGCCTGGAACCGAATGTGAAGAAGATCTGGTATTCCATCGATGCGGCGAATCAGCCGTTTGATATCACGACAAAGCAACCGCAGCTCTTCGTCTGCCGCGATTTCAAGCACCTCAGCGATGTCCTGGAAGAATTCGCCAGCCGGATGGCCTATCGCGTCGGTGGCCTGGAAGGGTTGAACAAGGCGATTGAATGCAAGCGCGCCGCGACTGCCGAGTATTCCTCCGGCCTCCAGGTGACTGGCGTTTTCAGCGAAGTGCTGGCGGACGAAAATGGGCAGCCGATTTATTTGCGGACGACTGGGCCGACGGCGCTGGCCTTCAAGGACAAACAACTCGAGGGGCACAGCAAGGAGCGGCACGCGGAAGGTTTCGGCGCGCCGATTGGCAATTGGAAAGAGACCACGCTTCGGGAAGGTGAAGACGCGAAATTGGAGTTTACGAGCGGCATAACGGTGACCGGACGGGTGGAACGTTTGGTTCGGCCAGACGGCAAGCTGCTGTTAGTGACCTTCTCGAATTGCACTGTGAAGCTCGGGGATCGCCTCCTTTTTGAACCGGCCTGGGGCGAATACGACATGGCGGTTGGTGATCGGATCGTGTCGGTCTTCAACGGCGCGGCGGACAAGGACGCGTATTTGGAGGTCGCGCTCGTGCCGAAGGAGCGCACCATCAAGGCGCCTTCCGACGAGAAACGCAAAAAGCTCGAGAACCTTTACCAGCAGGTCCGCGATATTCGGGAACGCAAAGTCGGTTACGAGCGGCTCGGCGAAATCTGGGAGACGCAACAGGCCGAGCACGCGAATGACTGGCTCCTTTCGATGGACATCTTCGAGTTACTCGATGACGCCGGCGAACAAAACGATCTCAAGCAGCGGATTGTGAGTTTCCTCAACCAGAAAAAACTCACCGATAAAGACAAAGCGACCCTGATCGAGTGGGGCTTCCGGCTGGTAACATATCACAAGGCCGGGCTCGAGACCGCGGGGCAGGTTCGCTAAGCCGCTCGGCGGTCTTCTTCTGTAGCCGCTTCGCTGTGCGAAGCGTTGGCGAGAAGCAGCACACTCACGTCGCCCGCAGGGCGACGGCTACAGATTACAACGCGCCGCTGACGTTTTGCACCATGATATTCTCGACGCCAACATCTGCCGGCCGGGAGAGCGCATAAGCAACCGCATGGGCAATTTCCTCCGGCACCAGCATCTTCTCGCGCGGCCAGTCGCCTTCGACTCCGCTCCAAATTTCCGTGTTGGTCGCCGCTGGATAAACGTTGAGGACGCGGATTCCACGCGGTCGCACTTCTTCGCGGACCGCCTGCGAGAAACCTTCGAGCGCGAACTTGCTCATGCAATAAGTGCCCCAATTCGGAAACCCTGTTTTCGCCGCGATCGATAAAATATTAACGACGGTTGAACCGGCGGACATGAGTGGCAGAAGTTTTTGCGTCAGGAGAAATGGGGCCGTGACGTTGACGGCGAAAGTGGCCTGCCATTCGTCGAGGGTGATTTCGCGGAGCGGTTTTACGCTCGCGATGCCGGCGTTATTGATCAGCGCCTCGAGGGGATCCGGACCAATTTCGTCGACCATCTTCTGAATCGAAGCGGGATTTCGCAGGTCGTAACAAAGCGGGATTGCCTGGCTCGATTTAATTTCGACCCGGCGACAGGTTTCCGCCAGCGCGTCATGATCGCGCCCATGGAGGAGAAGCGCGTGCCCAGGCGCCGCGAGCTTTTCGGCAATGGCTCGCCCGATGCCGCGGCTCGCGCCGGTAATGAGATATCGCTTCATGAGGAAGAGGAACGTTCAACGTCCAACGCTCAACGTCCAACTTCGAATTACGGCGTGGTAACGGACGGTTCCGCGCCTGGGAAATCGCCGTAAGAACGCGTCTAGTGTCGTTGATGAACCTTTTCTACGCCGCCGGAGCGCCTTTTTGGAACGGCGGTTTGTAAATCGCCGCTCCTTGCTCCGGCTTAGCGAATCGAGCAATTGATCATGCCAAACCTGTCACTCGATCTTCGAAGGCGCGCCGTAATCTTGACGGCTTTAAGCCGTCAAGATCTGGGGGCATGTGCTGTAGTGACGGCGCTCTGTCGCCGTAAAAAGAACACGTCAAGTGTCGCTGCGGCTTTTTAGACCGACCCGTAAAGCAGACCAAAGAGCGAGGCCCGCTTTCAAAGCGGGCGCTGCTGCAGACGGCGGTTTGGAAAGCGCCGCTCCTTGGTTTTTGAAGCGACGCGGCTATGACTTTCGCAGGGTGAAGCGGTTGTTGGCGGTCTCCCAGAGACGCAAACGAACAAGGCGCGCGTCCAGGCGCGAATCGAAACCGGGCCAAAGAGCCTGGACGATATTTTCTCCGGTAGAGGGCTTTTTTCGAAATTCCTCGAGTTCGAGATCCAAATGTTTGTCCTGCCAGGGCCGAACGGCCTCCCCCACCCCCGCTTGGAGTGCGGCAAAGTTCATCAACGTCCCGCTTCGTTCATCGAACGGGCCACCGACCGTCGCTTCGGTGATATAGCGATGACCGTGACCCAGCGAGTTATTGCACTTGCCGTAAAGGGCGACGTTTTGATCGGTGGACAGGACCGCGCTGTGCAATCGATGAGCGGCGTTGAAGGGAAGCTGAAGCCCAAGGAAATAGCGATCGCCCTTCCAGTATTCAGCAAAAAAGTCGCTTCGTTCGTGCAGGCGCACTCGCTCGATAGGCAACGACCCCGCGATTCGATGATGAACATACCGGGCCAGGTTTTCAGTCGTAATCGGTTGATTCGCGAGCCCTGGAACCTGTCGATTCAGATTCTTATGGTCGAGTTCCTTTCTCAGCGCATCCATGCTGGCGTGGACGGCGGGAAATTGCGAACGCTCGCCGGGATCCGAGTCGGTCCGAAAAGTCAGCCGCGCCCGATAATTGTGGCCGTGACCAAAGGGTGAAGCCGCGACACCAAACAGCTTTTCATTTTCCTCCCTGGTGAGCCGCGGTGACATCGTTTGCCGCGCCGCGGAAAATTCGAACCAGTAATTTGATTCCAAAATTCCGGTCGCATAGAAGGTCGCGCTGCGCGCTTCCGATTCCGCCAGATGACACGCTATCAGGTGGGCGCTCGAGGAATGAAAAAGGGGCGCGGCCTGGCGAAAAAGCTCGCGCGCCACATTCTCGGCTGTCGGCGGCAGGTGGGCGAACGCGGGATTGTCTTCGTTCAGGAACTTATGATCGAACCCCTCTCGCAAAACCTCGCCCACCCACTCCTTGATCTTGCTGATGTTCAGCAGCATTCCCGTGACGGGATCGACCGTGCCCGAGAAAATGAAATAAACGACGTAATTGCGGCCGGTTCCGTAACGCGCCGCGGTTTCCGGCCCGAAAGCGGCCAGATTTTCGGACTCGCTCCATTCCGGGACGAAAAGACGGCGCGAGGCCGAAAATTCGAGACGCTTGCTGACCGTCAGGAGCATCCCTGATTGTAGGCCGTCTGGGTGAGACGGCACGGGGAAAGTGGCCGGCGTCTCACCGAGACGCCCAGCACATCAGGCCAGGAGAGAGAGAAACTCCGAGCGGGTCCGGCCATCTTCCTTGAAGACACCGAGCAGGCAGGACGTTTTCATGAGCGAATTCTGTTTCTCCACGCCGCGCATCATCATGCAAAGATGCTTCGCCTCGATGACGACCGCGACGCCGGTCGGATGCAGCGTCTTCATGAGCGCGTCGGCAATCTGGATGGTGAGGTTCTCCTGGATCTGGAGCCGACGCGCGAACATGTCGACGATGCGCGCAACTTTCGAAAGCCCAATCACTTTCCCATGCGGAATGTAGGCGACGTGCGCCTTGCCCACGAACGGCAGCAAGTGATGCTCGCACATCGAGTAGAGCTCGATGTCTTTCACGAGCACGATCTCGCTGGCTTCGGAATCAAAAATGGCGTCGTTAACCAGCGTCTCGAGGCTCTGGCGATAGCCGGCGGTCAGGAACTCGAACGCACGCGCGGCCCGATTCGGTGTCTTCAGCAATCCCTGACGCTCGGGATCTTCGCCGACCGATTCCAGCAGGCTGCGGAACGAGCTTTCCATGCCGGCCAGCTTTGCCGCCGCGCAGGGACGCAGGCTCGCGATGCGACGCTCGGCCGCCTGTAATTCCGTTTCGTGATTTTGTCCTGCCATTGCTGTCTCGCCCCCGGTTAGTTGGGAACGTGAATATAGGCAGCCGCCCCAGGGTGTAAAGATTGCCCACGCCGCGGCGCCGCCTGCGCGGGCGACAGCGGACGCAGCGCCGCGATAGACGTCCCGCTATTCCAAGGCGTAGGCTTCGACCACCGCGAGGCCGGTCCCGTTGTTTACTCCGCGCACGATCCCGGTGTACCTCGCCGGCGGCAGAGTCTGGACGATGGCTGATTCAAGGTCGTTGGTCGGCGGAATGGTCATGCTGATCTCCGCTTCCTGGTCGGTGCGCCAGTTATCGTTCTGGGCGACCAGGCCACCGTTCGCGTCGCGCAATTCCAGCCGCGGATCGGCCAGCGTGTTCGCCAGCGGAAGGGAGGGACCAATGGCCCGCACGATCACTTTCCGCTGCATCTGGCCGTCGAAAATAATTCCAGCGATCAGGACATCGTCATTCATCTGGACCAACCCGCGCGTGGAAATATTGGCCAGGCTGGAAGGCGAGCCGGCCTCGAGATCATAGACTTCGACGAGCGCCACTCCGGACGAGGCGCCTTCTCCCCGGACGACCGCGGTGAAACCGCCGGGATTCACGGTCGTGAGAATGGCAGACTCGAGATCGTTCATTGGCGCGAGCGCGCTATCGATGATCTCCTGCCGGTTAGGCGCGTCCCGCCAATTGTCGTTCGTCGCGATCAACTGGCCGGCCGCATTGTAAAGCTCGAGCCGAGGATTCGTGAGGGCTCCCGGCAGCGGAACCGATGGACCGAGAGCGCGAACAATGATCCGTTTCGAAGCCGTGCCATTAACGATGAAGCCGCCGATCAAGACGTTGTCGCCGGTGCCCACCTTCAGGCGCGTGGAAATATTGGCAAACGTTCCTTTGCTCGTCACGCTGAACACGGTGTTCGATCCAGTTGGCAGGTAGTTTAGGGCGACCGCGCCGCCGATGATGTAAACCCGGCTGCCAATGACCGAAGCCCAGATGCCGTGACGCGGGTCGGCCATGTCCTGGATTCGACGCCAGCTGTTGGTGGTTGGATTGTAAACCTCGACATTTGGATAGACCCCTTGACTCCCCTCACCTCCGAAGACGTACAACTCGTCATGGACGACGGCGGCGGCCACGCCGGAACGTCCGGTGGGCATCGGCGCCAGCGTGCTCCAGGAGTTGGTTTGCGGGTCGTAAACCTCCAGGGCGGTTTCCGACGCGGCCCAGCCTCGGCCGGCGGCAACATAAAACTTGCCGTTGATCATACCGCCGGCGCAGTGGTGCCGCGGTATGTTCATCGAGGCAATCGGCGTCCACGTATTCGTCTGCGGATCGAAAACCTCCGCCTGGTTGCCGGCGTTGAGCCCGCCCGCTATGTAAATCTTGTCGTTAAGGACCCCGACGGCCGCGGTGTTGACATGTGGGTAATTCGACGAGGCGACGAAGGACCACGAATCGTTAACTGGGTCGTAAAGGTAGGTCGCGTTCGAAGTCCCGGCGAAGGAGTAGAGTTTTCCCGCCACTACCGCCGCGCAATTGTGATTGTTCACGGCCGGGAGCGGATGAGCTGAACTCCATGTATCGGTGGCGGGATTGTAAACATCCACCGTCGCAGTGGAGTGAACGTCAAAGTCGGTCCCGGTGTAGCCCGCCATGACGTAGATCTTCCCGCCCAAAACCGCTGTGGCCACTTCCTGTCTCTCGGAGGGCATGTACTGGAGATGAGACCATTCCCCGTCGCCAGTCTGGCCGCTGCTCGCAACGGTCAGAACAAACGAGATGATTGCTCCCGCGAACAACGGTTTCATCCCGGCAACACATTCGTGCGCGCCGGCAAAGATCGCAAGCAACGCCCTCTGCGCCCTCTGAGGTTTATTCAATTTCATAGCTCGTGCCTCGGTTATCATCTGGCTGAATTACAAATGCGTTCCAGTCTGGGGTGCTGCCGTCGGGGTTAAATTTTTTTCCCGGGCTTCGGCCGCCTTCTCGGCCGGTGTCCTCGTGTCGGTGGTCGCGGCAGGGGCCTTGGATTTGGTTGGCGACTCCAGCTTCGACGCGTTTTCCTGCGCCAGCTTGCCCGGCGGCTTGGGCAATGTCTTCCCGGTTCTTGCGGTGGTTCGAATGACTCTGTTGTTCACGAACTTGTAGCCCTCAGGGTGCACCCATTCCCCGTTCACGCGCAACCAGCCATTGGCCGATTCAAGGAGACGAGCGCGAGACGGGCCCGAGTCTTTCGCCTTGGTCGTGTCGCGAGAGCTGGGATTGCGGGTGTTTTTCGCCGGCGGTTCGGCCCTGAGGCCTGTCCCAGGCAGGACCAGATTCGCGACGATCAGTAAAGTGCTCGCCGTTTGCATCATACGAGCAAAACGACCCGGCCACAGACGACGGCGAACCTCTCGCTTCGCCAGGAGTGATTCTCTTTCCACACCCTGTAATGCAATAAAGGGCGGAAGAACCTATCAAAAATCAGTCGGAATCGGGGAAAAAGATCGGCCCCTCTCCGGAACACCTGTCTGCGGTATTGTAAGAATCCGTCAATCCCGTAAATTAGGCAGGGTTTGAATGCGTCATCCTTTGATTTAAGGGCTGTGAATTCAGCGGACGCGCTTACTCCGACGAGGGCGAAGGCGAATGGCACCTCGCTGGACGCGATGATTCCCGGCGTTTACGACGAGTTGCTTCGCCTCGCCGAGATCTACCTTCGAGGTGAACGCTCGGATCACACCCTTCAGCGCACCGCCCTCGTTCACGAAGCTTTCCTGCGGCTCGAAAACCAGCAGAGCGCCTCCTGGGAAAATCGCGCTCATTTCCTGGGAATCTTCTCGCGCACGATGCGGCAGACCCTGACGAATTACGCGATCGCGCGAAACCGCAAAAAGCGCGGCGGCAACGACCGCCTGGAGCTTGCCGCGGAATTTTACGAATCTCGCGAGATCGATGTCGTGCGCGTGGACGAAGCGCTTCGGGAATTGGAGAGATTCGATCCACGCCAAAGCCAGATCGTTGAGCTGCGTTTCTTCGGCGGACTGACGGTGCCGGAAATCAGCGCCGCCCTCGGGATTTCCGTGGCCACGGTGCAGCGCGAGTGGGCCCTGGCAAAGATATGGTTGCATCGCGAATTATCGCGCTCTGATTGAATGAGCATGGATCCGCAGCGCTGGCAGCAACTGAAGTCGATCCTCAGTGATGCCTTTGATGAGGAATCGACCAGCGCCCGCCTCGCGTTTGTCCAACGCTCCTGCTCCGACGACCGGGTCCTGCTGGCCGAGGCCGAATCGCTCCTGGCGGAAGCGGAGATTCTGCGCCGCAGCGCGAGCGACGATTTGGAAGCCTGCGCGGAAAATGCCGCGAGAAGAATCCGGCGCGAGGTCGCGTCTCAAACAATTGGCAAGAGGATCGGCGCCTACGTGGTGACGCGCGAGATCGGCCGCGGCGGAATGGGAACCGTCTATCTCGCCGCGCGGGCGGATGGATATTTCGAGAAAGAAGTCGCGATCAAGTTGTTGAATTCCGGAATCGACACGGAGGAAATGGTCCAGCGTTTCCATTCCGAACGCCGGGTCCTGGCGCGGCTCGACCATCCGAATATCGCGCGGCTTTTGGACGCCGGAACCACGGACGACGACAGCCAGTATTTCGTCATGGAATATGTCGAGGGCGTACCGGTGACGCGTTTTCTGGAGCAAAGCAAAGCCTCCATCTCCGCGCGGCTGGAGTTATTCCTGAAGATTTGCGCGGCGGTGGAAGCGGCCCACGCCAATTCGGTTGTGCACCGCGATCTGAAGGCGAGCAACATCCTCGTCACGGGCAAAGGCGATGTGAAGCTGCTCGATTTCGGCATCGCCAAAGTGATACTCGACCCGACCAATCCGCTGGAAGCGACCGCGCTCGACGGCAAACTATTGACACCGGTTTCAGCGTCGCCCGAGCAGGCCCGAGGCGAAGCCGGGACGGTGTCGACCGACGTCTACGCGCTCGGGGTTCTGCTTTACGAAATACTCACCGGCTGCAAACCGCACCGGTTCCCGAATCGCAATCCAACCCTCGAAGAACTGCTCACGGTTCTTTGCGAACAGGAGCCGCACCCTCCAAGCATTGTCGTCAAGGATCCAACCCGCCAACGGCGCCTTCGCGGAGACCTGGACGCGATCGTCGGGTGCGCCCTCCAGAAGGATCCGGCACGACGTTACTCCTCCGTAAAAAACCTCGCCGACGACGTCCGGCGACATCTGGACGGCAAAGCGATCCGTATCCGCGCGAGCGAACCGGCTTACGTTCTTCAGCGAACACTCTCGAAAAGCCGGCCGGTGCGATTTGCTCTAACCGCTCTAGTGGTCGCGGCCGGTTTAGTTCTGCTGCTTCTGGGCAATCGCCTCATCCGCGGCCGCCCGCAGCCGGGCTCGTTCTCTGGAGCGGCGCTCTCAGAGCACCGAGGCGCTCCGCCCTCTGAGATTTCCGCAAATGCTACGGCGCCCACGAAAGGCATCGCCGTTCTGCCGTTCGCGAGCCTTACCGCCGGGGATGCCATCCTGCCCTTCGAGAGTCTCGGCGCGAATGCCCCCGACGCCTACTTTGTCGATGGAATTCATGACGACATTATCGAAGGGCTGACCCAGGTGTCCGAGTTAAAGGTCATAAGCCGCAACAGCGCCGCCCCGTATCGTGGCCGAACGACAAGCAACCGCGAAATCGCACGAATCCTGGGGGTCGCCTACGTCCTGGAAGGCACCGTCCAGAAGGCCGAAGAGCGTCTCCAGATCAATGTTCGCCTCCTTGAAGCTGCGACCGATACCAAAATTTGGGAGCAACGCTACGAAAAGAAATTGGAGGAGATCTTTTCGCTCGAAAGCGAAATCATTCAAACAATCGCGTCGCAGCTGAAGGCGAATTTTTCGCCGGAAAAAGTAAGCGCATTCGCCAAGGCTCCCACCGGCGACCTGGCGGCATATGAACTCTATTTGCGCGCGCGCCAGGCCTTCTACCAACGCGATTATCCGCGCACGCTCGATCTGCTTGGCTCCGCCATCGCGCGCGATCCCCAGTTTGTTCTCGCCTACTGCCTCCTCTCGAAAACACATCTCGACTCTTTCCGTTTTGTTTATCGGTCGGAGCAATCCCTCGCTGCCGGGAAGGAAGCAGCCGAGACCGCCGTGCGTCTGGCGCCTCACCTGCCTGAGGCCCATCTCGCGATGGCGCGCTATTATCGTCTTACCCGAGATTTTGACCGCGAGCTGGAGGAGCTGGAAGGCATGGATGCTCCTCGGGATAAGGCGGAGCGCGCCGAACTCCTCGCGCTGGTGGAGCGACGGTATGGGCGTTGGAAAGACGCACTGAGAGATGGCAGGACCGCCGTCGAATTAGACCCGCACAATCATTTCACCGCTCTCGAGCTTCTCGAGAGCCTTATCGCCTTGCGGCAATTTAGAGAAGCGGAAGAGTTCGCCGATCGGGCCATCAAGCAGTTTCCCCCGGATTACGACGTCCTTTCCATTTACCGGTCCTATTGCCGCCTGGGCCTGGGAAAGTTGGACGAAGCCCGAGCGGTCCTGGAAACCGCGCCGGTCCGGACGAACTGGGGCACTGAACGGTCGATTGAACTGGCCATTTTCGCACGCGACCTCGATCGCGCCTCTGCCTTGCTCGCTACGCTTCCCGTCGAGAAAAAATATGCGATGCCGTGGGAAGGAATCATCGCCAGAATGCGTGGTGAACAGGAGAAGGCGCGGGAATTCTATACCGGCGCTGTCGCGTATTATCAGAACATCCTGGCCGAAAGACCCGAGGATCTGGACAGCCTGAACAGCCTGAGCAGCCTGAGTGTCGCCTACGCCGCTCTCGGCCGAAAGGAAGAGGCGATCCGCACGGCCCAGCATTCGGTGGATTTGGCTCCGTTAGCGCGTAACGCGCTGGATGCGCCGGAGCAAATCCTGGTGCTCGCCGAGGTGTATGCGCAACTTGGCGAAGGAGAAGCGGCCCTCGAACAGCTGGCCAAAATCGCCCATTTGCCCAAAGGCCCGGACTACGGTCGTTTGAAGTTCGATCCTGTTTGGGACGGCATCCGAGCGGACCCGAAATTCCAGCAAATCATGGCCCGCGCGGCCCAACCGCCTGACTGGAATTAATTCACTCCTGATCTAACTGCGAATTACGCGAATGGACTTGGGGACGGCACGCCCTCGTGCCGCGGAGGGAAGACCGCGAATGGACACAAATGCTTGGTAGGGACGGCACGCTGGGCCGTTCGCACCTCCCTATGGCGAACTATCATGCATACCTTGAGCCGAATAGATTGCACGACGGTCGTTTCATAGGAGGATTCACGCTGTGCCTTGGAAACGCATCGTATTGCTCCTGCCTGCCGCAGCCCTCGGGCTTCTCATTATCGTCCCTTATCGCAATTCTCTCATTCGCTTGGTGCTGCTTGCTCTTTGGGGTTTGACCGGGTTGTCCCTCGTCGCAGTCACGTGGCGAAAGAAGGCATTACGAGTTCTTCTGATGCTGATGATCGCTGCGTTCTTCGCGGCCCTACTGATTCCCGGACGCGAAAAAATCAACACTGACCGACTCCGTCAGCGGTTCGTCGACCATCTGAGCCAATACGACGGCGTTCGTTATGTTTACGGCGGCGAGAATCATCGAGGCATTGACTGTTCCGGTCTCGTTCGCGCCGCCATG
Source organism: Chthoniobacterales bacterium (assembly GCA_035274845.1). NCBI lineage: Bacteria > Pseudomonadati > Verrucomicrobiota > Spartobacteria > Chthoniobacterales > Chthoniobacterales bacterium. The sequence continues at coordinate 6,587 of DATENU010000008.1, read as the reverse complement.
GTCCGCGCCCTGGCTGACGAAAGTTTGGCCGCGGGCGATCCGGCGCTGCTCCGCGCGGCTCTCCAACTTTGGTGGCGCGACACCAACGCGATTCAGCTGGGAAAAGGCGCCAACGGCTTAACGTTGCCCATCGCCGATGGCGCGGCGATCCCGATGCGAGCTGCGCAAAGCCTTCGTGCGGGCGATCTCGCCGTGACTACATCCGGCAGCCACGTGTTGGCCTGCCTGGGCGCCAGCCGCTGGATCGAAGCCGATCCGGACATAATGCGTGTCCATATCGTTGATCTGAATTCTTCGCCAATTGCCGGACAGGAAGTCCTGATGGTGGCATGGCGGTGGTTGCGCTGACGAATCGGAAGGGAATAGCCCAGCGCACAAGCGTTGGGCTATTTTCGGAATGGAGACGGAACGCCTCCGTGCCGTTTAGTTTGCGCTAATCCAGCCAGCTAAGCGGATACTTCTCGTCGTCGAGCGCGACGGCCTGTTCAGTCAACTCGAGCGTATGCTCGGTGTCGAACATGACGGCGAGCTCTTCGGTCCGCAGCGCGTCTTTGCTCGCCATGATCGTCCCAGGATGCGGTCCGTGGGGAATTCCGCGCGGATGCAAGGTGATCGAGCCGGCCTCGATCCCCTTCCGTGAGCCGAAATTGCCGCGGACGTAGAAGAGCACTTCGTCGGCTTCGACGTTGTCGTGCACCCACGGGATCTTCACCGCTTCCGGATGATAGTCGAGCATCCGCGGCGCGAAGGTGCAGACGACGTAACCGCGAATCTCGAAGGTCTGATGGATCGGCGGCGGCTGATGGACCGTGCCGGTGATCGGCTCGAAATCCTGGGCGTTGAACGTGAATGGGTAAACGAACCCGTCCCAGCCGACGACGTCGCAAGGATGGTGGGCGTGAACCACCCGCGTCCAGCGCGGACCATCTTTCACCAGAACGGCAACGTCTTCGTCTTTATCGATCACCAGCGTTTCAGTCGGCCCATGAAAGTCACGCTCGGAATAGGGCGACCCCATCCGGATCTGGCCTTCATGATTCAGGTAGCGGCGCGGGATGCGGACCGGACCGGTGGACTCCAGGATGAGATAATCTTCTTCTTCGACCTTGTCCGGCACGAGCCGGTAAGTAATCCCGCGCGGGATGACGATGTAGTCTTCGGCGCGATAACGCAGTTTGCCGAACGGGCTCTCCAGCGTTCCCCCACCCTTGAAAACGAAGATGATCTCGTCGGCGCCACCGTTCCGGAAATACTCGTATTCGCCGTAGGTCTTCGCCGGTTTTTGCCGGTAAGCGATCATGTCCTGGTTGAAGAGCATCGGGATCCGGCCGGTGTAGAGATCGCCTTTGCGCGGAACATTGGCGGCCTTGAGGTGGTGATGACGCAGCGGCGCGTCCGTCACCTTCTTCAGCTCTTCACACTTGATCAGCTCGACGCTGCGCACCCGCGTGGGGGGGCGGAGGTGATACATGATCGAGTAAGCTTCGTTGAAGCCTTCCGTCGTGATGACGTGCTCGTAGTAAATGCCTTCGTTTTTATACCCGGGACCCGCCCCGTTGCGATGGAACCAAATGTGGTGCTTTCTCGGGATTTCGCCCAGCTTTTGATAATGCGGCATAAGTTGATCCTCTCGTTAGGCGATTACAGATTGCCCCGCGCTTCCTGTTCCTTTTCCAGCGCTTCAAAGAGCGCCTTGAAATTGCCTTTGCCGAAACTCTTCGCGCCCTTCCGCTGGATGATTTCGAAAAAGAGTGTCGGTCTGTCTTCCACCGGCTTCGTGAAAATCTGGAGCAGATATCCTTCGTTATCGCGATCGACCAGGATGCCGAGGCGGGCGAGCGGCTCCAGGTCTTCGTCGATGTGCCCGACCCTTTCCGGCAGGGTGTCGTAATACGTGGTCGGAATCTTGAGGAACTCGACGCCGCGCGCTTGCAGGTCGGTCACCGTTTTGACGATGTCGTTGGTCGCGACCGCGCAATGCTGGACTCCTTCGCCGTTGTAGAAGTCCAGGTATTCTTCTACCTGCGATTTCTTTTTCCCCTCGGCCGGCTCGTTGATCGGGAACTTCACGAAGCCGTTCCCGTTGCTCATCACCTTGCTCATGAGCGCCGAGTATTCGGTCGAAATATCCTTGTCGTCGAAGGTGAGGATGTTCCGGAATCCCATCACATCCTCGTAGAATTTCACCCACGGATTCATCTGGTTCCAACCGACGTTGCCGACGCAATGATCGACGTAGAGAAGGCCGGTATCAGGCGGGTTGTAGTCGCTCTCCCATTTCCGGAAGCCCGGCATGAAAACGCCGTTGTAATCGCCCCGCTCGATGAAGAGATGGACCGTGTCGCCGTAAGTGTGAATGCCGCTCATCACCACTCGGCCGGTGTCGTCCTTCAACGTGGTCGGCTCCATGTAACTCTTGCCGCCGCGCTTGGTGGTTTCCTTCCAGGCGGAAGTCGCGTCCTCGACTTTGAGCGCGAGAAACTTCACGCCATCTCCATGCAACGCGATGTGGTCGGCGATCGGGTTATTCGGCCGCATCGGCGTGGTCAGGACGAAAGTCAGCTTGTTCTGCCGGATCACGTAGCTGGCGCGATCTTTCACGCCGGTCTCGGGGCCGGCGTAGGCGAGCGATTGAAAACCAAACGCAGTCTTGTAAAAATGCGCGGCCTGCTTGGCGTTGCCTACCCAGAATTCAACGTAATCAGTCCCCTGGAGCGGGAGAAAATCGGTTTCGGCGGACGCGGTTTGTTTGGGAGCGGCGATGGTCGTTTCCATAAGAATTTGAGGTTTCGCGGGCAACTCCACGTTAACCGAACTCCGAACGCCTTTCAAACAAAGCCGAGCCAGCCGCCTGGAATCGTTTCGCACGATGCGCCGGGCTTGTGATCGGGCGAAGGATTTGTTAGACAAAAAGGTAATGGCTTTGAGCCGATCGATTTCGTTCCGTTGATCAATATGACTTTCCTCCGCTATTTCGCCTCGATCGTGGCGGGAGCTCTCGGCTCGTCGGCTATCGGCGGCATATTCGCGTGTGTGGTTGCGCTGGTCTCTCCAGAGTTCGTGGCCTCCCTGTTTGGCCACAGCGCTGGTGGTTCACTGGTGCGCTATGCGGCCGGCGTGGGCATGATCTGGGGCCTGTTCCTTGGCACTGCGGCGATGGGCTTCTCTCTGCTGCTCGTTACCCTGATTCAAATTGCGCGCGTCATGAAAAAGAAGACCGATGGGACGAACCCGTCCTGAAGCGAAAAGGGCAAAACAATCCTATGACAGCCACATACAAGAATTGTCAGAGCTGCGGTATGCCGCTCAAGAAATCGCCGGGAGGTGGGGGACGCAACGCGGACGGCACGGTGAGTACCATGTATTGCTCGTATTGCTATGAAGATGGCGCGTTCAAGCAGCCCGATTGGACGGCGTCCCAGATGCAGGACTTCGTCAAAGCGAAGATGAAAGAGATGGGCTTTCCCCGCTTTCTGGCGTCCTTATTCACAAAAGGAATTCCGAACCTCGAGCGATGGAAGGGTTCCTAAGGGAAATGGCCGAGCCAGGGAATATGCGAACGCCTCGAAGCGGACTTCTCCGGCGATTTGGTAGCGCGTAGCGCCAATGGCGCGACCTCAATTCCAGCCGGGGGCAACGCCCCAGGACCAAGGATTTCCAAGGCTTCCAGCGCTGAAAGCGCGATTCAAATCTTGCACAAAACGTCGTGAATCGCGCTTTCAGCGCTCGGCCTTTTTCGTTCATGAACCGTGGGGCGTTGCCCCAGGCTAAAATTGAATGGCGCCTTTGGCGCGGAACTGTCGCCCACAGGGCGAGAACTACAGAAGCCCGCTAGTGAAATTTAGATCGCTTCGCGGATGATATCCCAGACGCGATGGACGTGTTCTTCGGTGGAGAGGATGTTTCCGAGACCGAGGCGCATGACGATGCGGCCGCGGAGTTTGGTCTGGGTCAGGTAGGCTTTCCCGGAGGCATTGATCTTGGCGACGGTGGCGCTGTTTTTCTGGTCGGCCGCTTTGTCATTGGGGTCCTTGAGGCGGAAGCAGACGACTCCCATCATGACAGGAGCGGACAATTCAAAGCGGGCGTCCTCTTTGACCCAGCCGGCAAAGAGCTGAGCTAACCGCAGGTGTTCGCGGATGATGGCGGCCATCCCGGCGCGGCCAAACGATCGCCAGACGACCCACGCCTTGAGCGAGCGGAAGCGGCGGCCAAGCTGGACGCCGTAATCCATGTAGTTGATCTCGGCGCCGGCGGGATCGCGGAGATGCAGGTATTCGGGGACGAGGGTGAAGAGGCGACGGAGCCGCTCAATGTCGCGGACAAAAAGCGCGCTGAAATCGAACGGAACGAAAAGCATTTTGTGCGGATTGATCACGAGCGAATCGGCTTCGGCCCAGCCGTCGGTGACCCATTTGTGCTCGGGCAACAGGGCCAAACCGCCGCCGTAAGCCGCGTCGATGTGGAGCCACATCTGATGTTCCGCGCAGACTTTGGCGATTTCCGCCACCGGATCGACGCTGGCCGTTGAGGTGGTGCCCACGGTTGCGACGACTGCGAGAGGCTTGAAGCCGTGACGAAGATCCGCGGTCACCGCCTCCCGCAACGTGGCGACGTTCATCCGAAATTCGGAATCGCAGGCGAGCCGCCGCACGTTGTGCTCCCCTAGCCCCAGCGCAATCGCGGCTTTGTCCATTGAGCTGTGGGCCTGGTCGGAAACGTAAATTCGAAAGATAGGCAGCTCGGACCGGCCGGAGAGGCCGAGCGTCCGGATGGAGGTGCTCGCTTCCTCCCGCGCAACCGCGAGCGCGTGCATGGTCGAGATGGAAGCGGTGTCGTAATCGACCCCGGTAAATTCCGCGGGCAATCCGAGCCATTCCCGGAGCCAGTCGAGCACGAGCGTTTCCAGCTCGGTCGCGGCTGGAGACGTGCGCCAGGTCATGGCGTTGACGTTGAGCGCGGCGGTGATCATCTCGGCGAGGATCCCAGGGCTGGTGGTGGTACAGCCGAAGTAGCTCATGAACTGCGGATGGGCCCAGTGGGCCACGCCGGGAACGATCACTCGATCGATGTCGGCGAAGATGCGGTCGAAGGAGGTGCCGGTTTCCGGCGGCGTTTTGTCCAACTGTTCCAGGACCGCGCCCGGCTTGTCGTTCGGGGCAATCCGCCGCTCGGCGATTTTTTCCCGGTAATCGGCAATCCAATCCGCCAGCTCGTGGAGATGTTTGCGAAAAACGTCGGCGGGGATGTCGCCCATCGTTCCGGGCGGACGTTCGGGGCTTTGATTGTTCATTCGTTAGGCTGGCGCGCCGCCGCCTGCGCGGCCACGCGTCCACCGCTGATCCAATCGCGTCCGATGCCTTTCGACAAGATTTTGTCGCCGAAGGGATAACCGCCACGGGCGAATTGCCAGTAGAGCGCCCAGTAGGTGCTGAAGGTGCGCTCGGCAATCCAGAGCGGCGCGAAAAGACAGACGCTCAGTCGAAAGTATTGTCCCGCGTCGCCGCGGCACCGGCCGGCAAAAGCGAGCGCGACACCGCCCACGAAAATGCCGAGCAGGTAGAGCAACAGCGCTTTGCAGCCAAAAGCGAAACCGGCCACCGCCGCCAGCAGAGGCAAACTCAGAAAGAGAGCTGTCTTTAGCCGCAACCCGAAATCCTCGTAGGCCTGCCGCGGCCGTTGTTCGATCCATTTCCGGAAACGCGGCGGCCGTTTTTGCACGAACAGGTTCGTCGCGTAACTGATGGCCGCGCCTTCCCGCGCGAAATGGCGGATCATCTCCTCGTTGTCGAACAGGACATCGCCATCGTAGTGCCCGACCCGCAACATGGTGTCCCGACGAAAGGCGCAGGTGCCCGGGTAATCGGCGGTCCGCAGGGTCGCGCGGTTGATCAGCATCCGGGCAGCTTCCATTCGCGCCCACCAGGGAAGCGGCGAGAGGTAGTTTTGCGGACGCACGACCTCAAAATCGTCGAGGAGCTGGCAAACCCGGTCGATTTGCGCTGCGGTGTAACGGATGTCGTCATCCGCGAGGACGATTTTCGGTGAGGTCGCCAGTTTCACGCCGGTGTGAATGCCGTTTACCTTGTCGTTCAAATAACCGAACGAACGATCCACCTCGTGGTGCCGGCAGAGCGAACTCCAGGCGTTGTGGTTTTCGGCGAACACCGGAGCCGGCGAGCCGTCCATGACCAGCACCTCGCAACCGGCCTCGCCCAGGGTGTGGAAATATTCGGCGAATTCAGCCGCTTCGGCGTCGGAGAAGCTCATTCGTCGAATTGGGAGAAGATAGGTGCAGCGTTTCATTTCCTGTAGCGGCGGTCTCAGACCGTCGATCGTCTATTATCTAATCGCGCCGGCGGTCTGAGACCGCCGCTACAAAATTAATGAGGCGAAGCCAAACGAGGTGGATCGAGCGCTACGCGCTCGATGACGACAGCGTTGCTGCGGAAATGCGCCCCTCGAAGGAAACTAGACGCGTCAATCATCGCGCGGCGTAGCGCGCGATCCACCTGACTGTAGCGGCGGTCTCGGACCGTCGACCTTCATTCCGTCATCAGCCGACGGTCTGAGACCGCCGCTACAGA
>DATENU010000007.1 GCA_035274845.1 Chthoniobacterales bacterium | reverse complement strand
AGTCAACGCCACCGTCCAGATGTTGGTCCCTGCCGCGCTGTCGGTGAAGTTATACAGCCCTCCGTAGTTGGAGCTGTCGCCCACTCCCCCCGCGGTCGTTTGCCCGATCCGGCTCACCGTGATCAGGCTCGCTGTCCCTCCCGGTGAGGTCAGGATCATGTCCAGATCTCCCACCCACGTGTGCGTCAGGGTCAGATCCACCGCCACGTTAGTGAGCGGCGCGCTCTGCCCAGCTACCGCAAAGCTGATCACCAGCGGCGGTCCATAGGTTGGCGATCCCGGGCTATCGGCGATTGCTCCTACTCCGGTCCCCGCAATGGTCGTCGACGGACATGGCGTACCAGTTGGCGTCGCCGTCGCCGTCGCTGTTGGAGTGGCGGTCGGCGTAGGTGTCGGCGCGTCGTCATTAATGATCGTTCCGGTGCCGTCTGCCGTGCCGATGGTGGCGTTGAAGGCGTTACTGAGATGAACCGTGAAAGTTTCATTCGGCTCCACCGCATTATCGCCGTTCACGATCACCGTTATCTGCTTTGTCGTGTCCGCCGGCAAAAACGTTAGCGTCCCGGTGGCGAATTGATAATCATTGTTCGCCAGAGTCGCCGTCCCGTCCTGGGTCATGAAGTCAACCGAGGTATTTGCCGGCGCCGCGCCAGTTTTCGTGACGGTAAAGACAAAGGCCGTGGTGGTCCCCGCGTTGCCTTCGTTGTTCGTGACGTTGTCAATCGAGAAGCTGGGCAGCAATCCTGGTGCTTCATCCGCGCCAATATCATAGGCGGACCCTTGCGGCCGTGTCTCACCATCAATGTCAGTCGTGACCGACGCGATAGTAACCCCGCTATCAAACTCCGGCGCAGCCGAGGTAATGTGCGGATCATCGGCGGAAGCGAACGGGACGGCTCCGGTCGAAGCGATCGAAGCATTGTCGTTCGTGCCTGCCGGAGAAAGGGTGCTGGAGTAGGTCGCGAGGGCCGCCAGAGTAACGAAGAAATTAGTTCCGGCTGTGGACCCCGCCTGACCCACGCCCTGGCGCGCGGAATCGGTCCCGCAATAGTATGAATTCCAATTATCGGTGAGATTCATCGCCGCGGTGCCACCTGACGGCAGATAAACCGAAACATGAGCGACAGAAGTCGTGCCGCCCGTAATGTTGTTGGCGAAGATGTTATTTCGGACATCGCAATTGGTTGAACTCGTGGACACCAGAGCGAAGGCCGCCGAGAGGAGACTTGAGCTCGCCGTTCCAGGCATCAGTCCATGGAGGTTGACCGAGTTGTTGTAAACCTGGTGGCCCGTCCCAATCGGGACTAGTATCCCAAAGACACCAAACGTGGTTGAGAAGGCAGAGCCGCCAGTCATGTTGTGGCTAATATCGCTGATAAAATTGTTCCTGATGCCGTGGTTGTTGCCTCCGCCCAGATTGATGCCATACGCGCCAAAGGTCCCAGGATTATTGTTCGTGACTCGGAGTACCTGGTTCGAGTCAAAGAGAGCGCCGTTGATGTTTGGGCTGATGGAGCCGCAGTCGAGACCGCGAATGCCGGTCGGCAGGAAGCTTTCCACAAAGACCGTGTTTGCTCGAACGATCGCGTTAGTCGAGCCCTGCACGGTTACCCCCATGGAATAGACCTGGTCGGGCGAGCCCGGGGCCGCGGTCCCGATCGAGTTGCCCGAAATCACGAGGCCGGGGAAAACGCTCGGGGCCGATCCCTGCACCGCGATGGCGCGAGCCGCCGAATTGATGACATTGTTTTGAATTTGGAGGTTGGCCGCGGTCGCGCCCGTTCCGACGACCATAGTCAGGGAAGTAATTGGATCCGGCGGTTGAGTGTTGGTGCTCGACCCAGCACCGCCTCCCGCCAAAATGCCGTAGGTCGTATTTTCAGACCCAGCCAGGGAGTTGGCTGCGGCGATGTTTCTCCCTCGCGCGTTGCCCTGGATAATAAGGTTCTTGAAGACGACGTTGTCGGAGCTCGTTACGTTGCTTTGATTGAGCGCAATCCGGATAACGGAGCTGAAGGTGGTCGTATCGACCGCGGCGTTCACGATCCTCAAGTTTCGATTTATGCCGATAGTGTCCGGATTGTCGCCGTCGATGGTGACGTTATCAGCGCCGTTGAGCTGAATGACGCCGATGCCAGTCGGCGGAGCGCCAATAATGGCAACGTCGTCGCCCTTGGGGCGAATCAGGACCGACGTGTATACGGCCGGCCCGGCGCCGCTGCTATTCAGGTTAGCTGGCACCCCGCCTTCATTGGTGCTGGTTGCGATGTCGATGGTGATACTTCCCTGATGGGTGCCGGCGTTAATGGCTTGGAAGGCTTGACCCAGAGTCACGTATGGAGTGGGTCCGGTAACGCCGGCGGTCGCTGTTACCGTCACTTGGGCGAAGCTGGCGGTGGCTGACAACGCCAGCATGGCCAGGACGAGCAATACTTTGCTCAGGCGGGAAGGGGCGGCCGCGGGATGGCCGACGCGGGCCGGAGACTGTTGGAGTGGTTCCGGCTGCCGGGCGATTGAGTAAAACTCCATTTTGGACCGGAACGCGGCCTTCCAGCCCCGAATGCTTTCGGAGTTGAAACGTCGGGTCACGTAATCGACGTAATTATTACCGGGAGAAGGACAAACATGTCGAGCTTTTATTTTCCGCCGCGCTCCTGACCCGAGGTTCGATACCATTCTAATTTGTCGTGCGTGGGTGCCGCGCCGTCTACTTCAATGGCCCCTCGATCTCGAATTTGAGCCGGCCGGGTCCTTGAAGGTAGGCGGATCGAATCCCCCATGGTTTGTTTTCAGGAGACTCAATGGGCGCCGCGCCGCGCGCAACGACATTCCGGAAATCCCGGTCGCAATCGTCGCTCTCGAACCCGATCGTAGCTGGGCTGTCCGCTTCGGCCGCATCCAGAATGAGCGTGAAATCGCCAAAGATGAGCGTCGCCATCCGCTCGTTCTGAAACTGCGCTTTGACCTGCCACACCCGCTCGAGCCAGTCGAGCGCCCCGCTCAGGTCGCGCACCGCCACATGAATGTGATTGAGGTGCATGAGAACGTACTTCCGGAGTCGGCAATCCTACTTGCTGAAGAACAGGCGGGTGTTCTCGTCGGAAAGTTTGAGCTGATAATCACTCTGTCGCCGGGCGACAGTGAGATAATCCGCCATCACGAAGGGGTCCTCCGGATAGCGTTGCGGTCCGCCGCCGACCGGGATCAATTTCATTAGAGGCGAACTCCAGAATTCTGCCTCCCAAAACAATTGGATCGCGGATTTGGGAGCTTCGGCGGCGTGCTTCTCCTCAATTTGCTTCTCGACAATGCGCAGGGCGCGGTCGAGCGGAGTCAGGCGGTAGGGGGAATCGAAGAAATCGTCCGGAGGCAGGGTGAGAGCCTCCGCTGCGGCCCTGCTATCAAGCGAAAGCTCAAACTGCTGGGCCGACGCCGAGGCCAGCATCGTGAGCGCGCAAACCAGAACTGAGATGGAACGTCTCATGCGATGCGTTCTGCCAACTTGTACCGGCAAGGGCGCGGACTGGCAAGCTGGGAGCTGGGGGCAGGGGTCCAACTCAGACCGTGGCGACTAAATAGGCTCGTTTTTTGGGAGCGGCACGTTATTCTCTGAAGTCATGAAGAACATGACGCGTGCTATTCTGCTTTGCGTCGCCGCTTTCGCGGCGGCAGTGAGTTATGGCGGCCAGGAACCTGGCGGTGTCGCCGCAGTCAACGTGGCCCTGAAACAAAACCCGAAAAAGCATGCCATTACGGATGCTCAGGGAAACTTTGTCCTCTCGGCGTTGCCTGCCGGCTCCTACACGCTCTTTGTCTGGGGAGCGCGTTCCGCGAAAGATCTTCAGGAGACCACGGGAAGCGTAATGGTTGTGGCCACTTCGTATTCGATCAAGATCGAGGGAGCGAAGCGCTCGGCGAACCAAAGCAACATACCGAGCGACAAACTTATTGCCGGAGTCGATATCCCGATCCAGGTGGGACCGGACGGCAACGTGCGAGGGCGGGTCCTCGCGGAAGGCCTCAAGAGATTCGTTTGGATACCGAGAAGCACATCCAGCAATCTGCCGGGACATTGGGCGGAGGAAGGAACGGCCGGAGCAATACCGTCCCATAATGTCGTCGAGATCAAGCGCAAGGACCTGCTGACGCCGAACAGGTAGTTGGTCTACGATCCTTTCCGGAACCAGCGGAGCGCTTCCTGCAGCTGGGCGGGTCGCACTTCGTGCCCGCCCGGGAAGGTCGTGTGCCGGATGTTTGTGAATCCCGTTCGTCGCATCGAGTATTCCACGGCGTTTTGCTGATCGAGCGTGGCGATTCTGTCCTTCACTCCGCTGCTGAGGAAAATAGGAGTGCGGAGAAAGTCACGGCCCGGGGTGAACCGCTGATAGGCTTGAGTGATTCTCTCCTCGTTCATTCCCTCGAGAAAAATTCCGGCAACGCGATAGCCGCCTGCCGCGAGGAGCGGCGCGAGATAGCTCGCCCTCTTCGCGCCGCCCGATTGACCGGCGCAGACGATCGGCCATTTCTGCGAACCGGGAAAGCTTCGGTTCAACGCATCCAGCGCGGCCAGAGCGTGCCCGGCGCGCCAGCCGGAGCTGTCTATGCGGGGAGCTGGTTTCGGCCCATCCCCAGTGAGCAGAACCCAGCCTTCCGCGAGCGCAGTCGCACGGTACAAGCCCATCATGTCGAACCAGTTCGGGTACTGGTGATCGCTCGATGAGAACGCGATGAGCACGGGCCAGGTTTTCTTCGGATCAAACCCGCGCGGAACGGCAAGGGTAGCGAGGGTATAGGGGGGCACGGCGTTGCCCCCTTCCGCGACATAGGATTTCTCCACGTCGCTCAAAGGCACACTCACGCGGACTGTGGCGCCCGGTGTGAGAGGTACGCCCGCGAAGCTCAAACCTGAGGAAAGACCGCGGGAGGCCAGCATCATGAGCGCGCAAACCAGGATCGAGATGGATGATCTCATGCGGTGCCTTCTGTTCCCTTCTATCGGGAACTTCTCCAACTGGCAAGACGATGCCGAATCAGGGAATGCCCGCAGCTGACCCTGTAGCGGCGGTCTCAGACCGTCGAAAATTTCGAGGAGAAGCGACGGACGCCGCAGCGCAGCGTCCCTACCATCCAAGCAGCGGCCAATTAACGTGGCCGTGATCCAAACCCGGCGAAGAAATAGATTTCTCGCGTGGCGAATTTGGAATTCTTGGTCGATTGAACCGCGATGCCTTTCCCCTGGAGCGTGGGAACCGATTTGATCTCGGTCCATCGTCCATCGCTCTTCAAGACGGCGAGAACGGCGCAGCCGTAATATTGCTGCTGATCGCCGCCGGGTTCATCCAGGTTGGCAAACGAAAGCGCCATGGTGCCGTCGGCGATTTTGTAAATCAGTAAATGGACGACGACGTTACCGCTCTTGTTTAACCGGTCGAGGCCATAGTAGCCGACAATGGTCACGGCTTTCGCGCGCTCCAACGCCAGCGAGTCGTAGGCGCCATCCAGCTCCGAGTGCACCACCCTCAAGCCCGTGAGATGGATGCCATCGATCTGTCCGCGAACAGCCACATAACCTTCAACCGGGGAGATCAGCAGGCTCTGGTAAAACTTCGGACTGATCGTTCTCTGCAGAACCCGTTGTGGGATCGAGGAGATGTTTGAGATCGTCCGGATGTTGCCAGGATTAACGAATCCAAAACTGCTGCCGACTAGGACGACCGGGGTAAGGAGGAGAAGGAGGCGCTTCATGCGCCGAGCCTGACGAGAGCCAAAGAACCGGTCAAGGATAATGTCCGCCTCCCTCTGTAGCGGCGGTCTCCGACGGTCGAAAGAATTTCCGCCGAAATCCGACTGCCCCGGCGCGGTTCGGCGCCGGGACAGCCATGATAACCGCATCGCCGCTAACTACGGCGCGATCCGATCGCAGAGCGTGTCGGTATGGAACGACACCAGGCTCCGCAACTTGAACCAGCCGCCTTCCTTCTTGTTCATCTGCGGAATGCTGTTGGTTTCGTTCTTCGCGAAATCAGCCCACGAGTTGTAGCGAGCGACCGCGACGAACGTCCAGGCCGCGCCTTCCATATGCTGGAGGACGACGTTGCCTGACGAGGTGTCCACCGTGCGGTCAGGCGGTTCGTTCAGGAACTTGTCCAACGCTTCGCGTTGCCCGGGGATCGGGCGATACATCGAGACGGCGTAAGCCGACTCCTTGCTCTTGCTGGCGTCGTCGAGTCCCAGGGCCTTCGCAAATTCCGCCCACGCCGGACCGGTCACGTAGGTGTCGGTGTGCCAATCATTCAGCGCGGGTTGCATGGCGGGCGTTGCCGCCGCCGCGGCCTCGATGGTCATTTTGGTTCCGAGATGTTCGATCACGCAGTAGTCCCACGCGTCCCCATCCATGTGGCGGAACACGACGAAATGCCCGGGCATCGGCGCTTTCGGATCCTGTTTCTTGAGCGCCTCGGCGTGCTCTGATTCTTTCCCCGGCGCCGACTTGGCGAAGTGGACATGATACAGGTCCGTGCGCGCCGAGGACGATGACGTTGTCGTGGTTTTCGTCGTGGTGGCGGACGAAGCGGCCGGGGAGGGGGACGCCTTTTGCGCCCAGGCTGCCGATGCTATTCCGAGGGTCACAAAGAGGGTAGAAGCAATAAGTTTCATGATGTTCCTTTTGTGTTGAGTTGATGGCTCGCGGGAAATTCGCCGGAACTTCCAGACACCCCTTGCCTTTTGGCGGGCCGCGAAGCGCTCGCTTCGCATCTGCGTTTTGTGTTGGGCGGAGGCTAGGGAGCGACGCCGAGACGCGTCAATAAGTTTCTGTGGAAACGCGATTTACGGGTTTTCTGTGGCGCCGGCTAACCGCGAATAAACTCGAAATGAAAAAATTGTAGGGCAAGCGCTCCGCTTGCCACCGAATCCGAAATTACGGCAACCGATGCGGTTGCCCTACAATTCATTGAACGCATAGCGGAACGGCCAATCGCGAAAGTCTTTCACCAAGCCTGCGCGAACCGGATTTTCTTCAACATATAGCCACTTCTCGGTCAATGATTCATCAGAACGAAGCAACCTATCGAACGATCCTTTCTGCCATTTCCACGAAGCGTTCAATTCCCTGCGCATCCAGCGTTTGATCGCAGCGGAGAAATTTCCGAGCCTGGCTTCGCGATCTTCTGTTGGTGTGACCAGAAGGTGAAGGTGATCCGGCATCAGGACCGCTGCCAGCACCTCCCAATCGCGCAGCCTGTCGGCCGCATGCTTGAAGGCAGCGAACGCTTCTGCATTCGCCAGGACCGGTTTCCGGCCATCAACACAGAGCGTCACAAAATAGATGACGCTTTGTTCCCAGCGCAGCCAAACTGGGATCCTGGGGGGCTGACCCATGCGGAAATTGTAGGGCAAGCGCATCGCTTGCCAAGGGGGAAATCATGGCAACCGGAGCGGTCGCCCTACAACAATCCGCAGATGGGAATCGGACCGGTCCCCGATTGCCGATTGTAGGGCAAGCGCTCCGCTTGCCGAGGGAAAACGTGGCAACCGGAGCGGTCGCCCTACAATTTATTTCGCCGGCTTCATCTCGACCAGGATCATGTGCATGGTCGTGGTGCCGATATTCTCGGCGGCGTGGGTCAACGGATCGCGGTAGAGCACATCGCCGGTCTTGATTTCGGTCTCGGTCGTCTTGCCGTCCGAAGCGTAATTGCGGACCTTGCCACCCGCCATGACGTAAATCACGTAGGCCGGATGCGAGTGGACCGCCTCCTTGACCCCGGGCGGCAATTCCGCCTCGAGAACCCGCACCTTATCGTTCTCGAATTTCACTTTCACCGTCTTGGCATTGACCACCGCCGGATCCTGCGCTGAAGCCGAAGCTGCCCCGATCAGGAACGCAACCGACGCAATAACTGCAGAGATAATGGTTCGCATGCCTATGAGGAAAGGCCCTCCGGTGAGCGAAATGCAAGTCAGAAAGAGCTAACCGCTAATGACGCTAACGAACGCGAATGGAAAGGTTGGCCGAGTTTAGCCCTGTCGTGAGTTCGAATCGAATGGTGGCACCCGTTTTCGTTCGCGGAGCCAATTTTTCTTAATTTTCCAACGTCAATCCATCGGTTTTTTTCGAAAGAAATTGTAGATCCACAGGGCAAGAAATAAGAAAACGTTGCCAATTACTATCGACAAGAAACCTATTCTCATCGGAATCACGTAGGGCGCGGCGAGGGAGATAATGATGCTCATAACGCAGAGGAGCGCGCCGCGCCGATACTCCATTTCGCCAAGGTGGTAAAAAATGTAGGCAAACGAGCCGACGATGATCAGCCAAAGCATCGCGGCTTAGCATTCGCCTAACCCCGAAACGAGGAAAAGAAAAATATCAAGGTTCCCCTGGGTGCCTCCTCGTCGCATATTTGTTCGCGTTCTTTGGCGTATTTGGCGGTTCTCCCCCTTCGGTTGCCTCGCGCTGTTACCTAATCGGACTCGACAGCGCCCCGGTCGCAGGGTAGGTCGATTAACGTCGACCCGATGAAGAGCCGTTCTTCAGGCATTTTCGCGCTGCTGTTTCTCATGGCGATCGCGGCGAACGCCCAAACCCTGGAATTTGGCTCGGAAGTTTATCCCATCGGTGAGGATCAGGGATCCGTTACCCTCACCATCATCAAATCGGGGACGGCGACCGGGCCGATCAGCGTCCATTACGCCACCCGGGATGACGGGACAGGGCCAAACTTTGCCACGGCAGGACAGGATTATCTCGCCACGCAGGGCGAAGTGACCTTTGCGCCTAACGAGACTAGCAAGACCATCGTCATCGCAATAAACGAAGACGCGAGCTATGAAACGAGCGAAGCCTTTCACGTCGTCCTAAGCGATCCAACAGGCGGCGCGGCCCTGCGTTTTCCCTTCTCCGCGCAGGTCACCATTTTGGACAACGACCCCGCGCCGGCGGTGCAATTCGGCTCGGCCAATTACAGCGTCAATGAAGGCGCCGGGCCTGCCACTCTCACCATCACCAAAACCGGCGCCACCGAGGCTCCGGTGACCGCGTATTACAAAACCCGGGACGGGACCGCGAGGGCGCCTTCGGATTACTCCGCCACGGGCGACGATCTTACCGCCAGCGTGGTGTTTGAGCCGAATGAGACGAGCAAGGAGATCCAGATCCCGATTGCGAACGACGGTTATCGGGAACCGGATGAAACGTTTGAGGTTTATTTCACCGCGGTTCTGCAAGGCACTCCTTCTTCTCCTGCAACTGCGACGGTTACGATTGTCGACGACGATCCGCTGGCTGATCCGGCCCCAGCAAAAGCCGTCAACATTGCAACCCGCGCTCCCGTTCAGACCGGGGACCGCATTCTGATCGGTGGTCTTATTATCACCGGCAATCAAACGAAGTACGTCATCATCCGGGGACTGGGACCGTCGCTGGGCCAAAACGGGGTTCCGGCGAGCGCCGCGCTTCAGGATCCTGTCATCCAGCTTAACCGTGCCGACGGCACGGTGATCGCGCTCAACGACAACTGGAAAGATGATCCGGTCACCCGCGGTTTCATCGAAGGCAGCATTTACCAGCCGAGAGACGACCGCGAGGCCGTGATCGTGGTCGCGCTTCAGGCCGGCGCTTACACAGCCTTCCTAACTGGCAGGAACCAGACGCAGGGAATCGCACTGATCGAGGTCTACGACATTAATGGCCAGGCCGAACCCGAGCTGGCGAATCTCAGCACACGCGGATACGTCGGACAGGAGAACGACGTCATGATCGGCGGCTTTATTCTGGGAAACGAAGCGGGCAGCGTTCGGATCGCGGTCCGCGGTCTGGGACCATCACTCGCGAATTATGGATTGATGAACGTGTTGCCCGACCCGGCGTTGGAGCTTCACGACGGCAATGGAGCGGGGATCGCAACGAACGACGATTGGCAAAGCGACCCCGTCTCGGCCGCGCAGCTCACCTCCCACGGTTTGGCGCTTCCCAATGCAAAGGAAGCCGGAGTATTCCTGACCCTGGCCCCCGGGGCTTACACCGCGATCCTGAACGGGAAATTCGTCGGCACCGGTATCGGGCTCGTGGAGATCTACAATTTCAAGTGAGAGGAAATCGCCGGCCGATAAGCGCGCACGGAAAAATTTGTAGGGCAAGCGCGTCGCTTGCCAAATCGAAAGCGCGTCGCTTGCCAAATCGAAAAATTACGGCAACCGAAGGGGTCGCCCTACAGACTGTTTTTGTGATTGATCCGCCATTCCCTGATCCCTTCGCGTCTATTCGCGTGCATTCGCGACCGACCCGCCTTTCGATATCCGGCTTAGATAATGGCGAAGTCGCGCCGATCGGTCGGCATGGTGTTGGGCGCCTCGGCCGGTTGCGGCACACGAATCGCCGCGCCCTTTCGCTGAAGCGCGACCAGACAGCCAAATCCTATCCAAAACCCGACGATCGGGCTCATGCCCACGCCGATTAGAGGCACGGGATAGTATCCAACGAAGGGAGCAATCGCGGTGATGACAAAATAGGTCGTCAAAGCGATCCCGGCTGTTCTGATATTTCGGTTACCGAGGACCAGGAGCAACGGGGCCACGGCCGCGATCACGAGGCAAGCAATCGCCACGGACGCAATGATGGGGGAGTAATGCCAGGCAAGCCCGACCGCACCCTCCACCTCAGGAACGGGCGGGAGTGGATTCGCTCGCATCCAGGACAAGCCAGCGCAGGCCAGAACCGCCAGGAGGATGAGGCGCTGTGTTACCGGCTTGAATCTCCGGACGCCACAAAGAACGGCAAATGCGGCGGCGAAGGCAGAGGCTTGCGATGCGTCGGGTTGGGCCCACAAAACGACGACCACCCCCGCTGCGACCGCTGCGGTGAACTTTGGGCCTGACCCATCGGCGGCGAGCACAACCAGCAGAGCCGGCAGAAGCAAGACAGCGATGTTGAGATGGAGTGGCCCGAAGTCCAACCACCGATGAACTTCCATCACTCCGTGATTGAGGAGGCTCGCCGCGAGGCCGGCAAGCGCAAGGCCCAGTAAGAGCCGCTTGAGCGGGCGGGAAAATCCCAGGCTCACAATTGCCCAGGCCAGCAGCGCTCCGACCACCCAGGCAATAAGGTCGCGCAACCAGAATGGACTGTTCCTCTGCGCCGCTCCGATGGCGAGCGACCCTGCTACCACCGCGCCGAGAGAAGCCCACGCGAAGAGGAAAATTGTCCAACGTTCCCGCCGTTGCCAAAGCCGCGCCGCCCATTCCTCAGTCGAAAAATTATCCATGAGTTAGGCTTGTATCAGATCGCTTGCGATCAGCAAGATGGGGAATGCAGAATGAGAATGTAGATTGCAGATTGTAGATTGGGGTCACGACGACGCCTGACCTCTGATCAATCTGAAATCTGAAATCTGAAATCTGAAATCTGAAATCTACAATCTGCAATCTGAGATCGCTTTCACCACCCGACCGTCTGTCCAAACCACCAGGTAAAAGTATAAGTGGTCGCGGTCGGCCTTCCATTGCGGTAGCCGGGCGTAAAATCGAGCTGAGGTAGAGCCTTCTTCAGATAGCCGCCTGCCTGAGAGCCGGGCGGTTCGCTGATCACCTCCACGCCCGTCGATCCGAGGTCGGAAAAGGAATTGATAATAGCTCAGCGCTTCAGCGCTGGGTAAACGTAACAACCCGGGCGAGTCCCCGGAGGGGACGAAAGATGCTGGAGTGGTAGAGCAAGCGCTCCGCTTGCCGGCAGAAGAATCGAGCGTGCACGGTTAATTGTTAAAGCTACGGACCGCGTCGCGGGCCTCATTTCTCCAGCCGGGACTCCGGACAGCCCAGCCTTTGCCCTCAAGACTTTCAGGTCCTTTGACGTCGGTCCACGTGCCGTCGTTCTTCAGGACCGCAAGCCGCGCACAGCCCCAGTATTCCATCTGGTCGCCGCCTGGCTCGTCCAGGTGAGCGAAAGAAAGGGCCATGGTTCCATCGGCGATATCGTAAATCATAAGATGGAGAAGGACGGAGGGCGTATGATTCGGCCGCTCGGTCGCGCGGTATCCGGCAATCAATACTTCTTTCGCGCGTTCAAGGGCGAGGGAATCATAAGCGCCATCAAGCTCGGAGTGGATCAATCTCATGCCGGAGAGCCGCGCGCCCGCCAGGTTGGCGCGGACGACAACCCATCCCTTAATTGGGGAGATTAACAGACTCTTGTAGAATTTGGCACTGACGGATCTCTTCAACACCCGCGCGGGGATAACCTTATTGTCCGCCAGGGTATGCCCCTGCACGGCCGGCAACGCAGCGACGCTGCTCTGAAGAAAAGCGACCAGGATAACTACCGTGAGGAGTTGTTTCATGGTTTTGTGCTCCAGGTTTCTTGCTTCGCGTTCGATTCTGACTAAGCCAGAACAACACGTCAAAAACAATCCTCATGCTTCTGCGGGCGCATTCGCCATGTCCGCCGCCGGACAGACTGGCCGCGGCCAGGTGACTAACGCCTGCCCCCTTATTATTCGGCAAGATCAGATCGGCGGAAAATTAAGCGCTCGCATTTATTGCTGGACGCCGCGGAGCGCGATCGCATAAATACCTCCCAAACCCCGATCCCCAAAACCCCAACCCAAACCCCAATCCCCAGATAACTAACGCCTTCGCGCTCTGTCATTCCGCTGGGGGCATCCAAAAAAAGGAGAGTCATCATGTCCTGGCAAAACGCACCCAAGCTAAACAAACTCACGGCCGCGCAACAGGGCGGCAATCGGGGCGCCCAAATCTGGGGCGTCGATTTCAAGGGAAAGCTCTACACCTGCTACCAGGGATCGCCCGGCGGCGGCTGGAGCGACTGGAAAGGCGTGGGCTGGACCGACCCCAAAGAGCCGAAGAGAATCTACGAGTTGGCCGCCTGCCAGACTGTCCCCGACGGGCGCGTCTATTTCTGGGCGCTCGACTATAAGTACGAGATGTGGGCGCGTTGGCAGACCTCGCCCGGCGGCAACTGGTCGCCGTGGCAGCACAACTATAACGGCGTCCCGGGGAACAAGAGGCCGAGGAAGATCGCTGCGGTGCGCGGCGGCGGCGGCCAGGGCATGTACATCTTCGCTATTTTGGAAGATGGCGTGCTTGCCTATTCTTACTCAGTCCTCCCGGCCGGCAACTTTAGCGGCTGGGCCAATTTTCCTGAGACGCCCGAAAAATCACGCTTCATCGAGGTCACGGCGTGCGAGCAGAAGGATGGGCGCTCGGCGGTGTGGGCTCTCGACGACAAGCGGCAGCTCTGGGGCGCGGGGCAGGAGACGGCGGGCGGCAAATGGGGGGTTTGGAATGGGCCGAACTGGCTCAAAGCGCCAAAGCTGCGCAACATCGCGGCGGTTGAAGGCATGAACGGCGCAATCATCATCGGTCAGGACGAGAACAACGACTTTACTGACAACTTCCAGAAAAGTGCGGGTAGCAACGATTGGCGCGGCTGGTCAACTCCCCAGGGGTTCGACCCGCGCGGTTACGAGCTGACGGCCGCCGGGCAGAACAACGGCAAAGCGCAGATCTGGGCGATCACGCTCGGCGGCAAACTCACCAGTGCCACCCAAAAGGAACCCACGCACTGGAATCCATGGTCGGACAAGGACGAGGACTCCGATCTGCCCACCCCTCCGCATCCGAAGAAAAAATAACCGCCTGCAGCTAAAGTGGCCGGCTGGATTTGTAGGGAAAGCGCACCGCTTGCCGGAGCCAGATTACGGCAAGCGGTGCGATGACTGTGATGGCAGTGCCGAAGGGAGATCGTCGGATTAACTAACCGCGGATGGGGGAGGGGGAAAAAGTGGATCGAGTCCCGCCATCGCGGGATCGATTAGCGTCGATTGTCGTGAAGCCGCAACAAGAGATCGCGCGGCGGAGCGCCCGATCCACCCGCGTGCCAAACTATTGAAGCGTCGAAATTTTGCGGACGACGCCTACGGCGAGAGGTCCAGCACATAGACGCCGCGCCCATAGGTGGACGCGGCCAGGCGGCGACTCGTGGCATTAAGGGAAAGCGACGTCACCTCCAAACCGAACGGTATTCCGGCGTATGTTCCCCAGTGGGCGCCTCCATCTGTGCTGGCGTAAACGCCGGCCGTGCCACCGGCGAAAACCTGAAGGTGGTTAGCGGGATCAACCACAACATCGCGATAGATCAGGTTGGCATATGCGACAGGATCCCAATGCGCGCCTCGATTGACCGTCTTCCAGACATTGGTCTCGGAAGCGATATACGCCGTGTTCGGGTCGGTAGGATCAACGGTGATGCCGGAGATCAGCCCAACCCCCTCATAGCCGTTTAACACCTGGGTCCAGGTCGCCGCGCTCCCAAGGTTCGCATTGGAAGTTACAAAAGCTCTCAAACGATCAAAAACGGCGTAGATGACATTGGTATCGCTGGGCGCCTCGGCGAGAGCGAAAGCCGATCCGCCTGGATCGGTATCGATCCCGTTAGGGCCGATCCGCGTCCAGCTGCCCCCCGAATCCGCGCTGCGGTAAACATTCTTGAATCCGACAAGCACGCGGGCCGCGTCGCTGGGAGTGATGAACAACGCGGAAAAGCCTTGCGGTTTCTCACCGCACGCTGCGGTTGGCGTAATATCAGTCTGAACACCATTCACCACCCGGACCACTGCTTGAAAGTCAATATCGCACACGTGTGCGACCCCATAAGAGAAGTTCTGGTAATAGAGCTTGTTCCCGTTGTTCGGATCGATCTTCGGCTGGTACCCGTCCCCACCGTGTAGCATCGCCCAAGGTAGCGGGGTGGGTGTCGCGGTGGGGGTCGTGGCCGCGTGGAACTGGGTCCCGTTGTCCTGGTTTCCCATGACCATGCTGCCGTCGCTGCTGAGGGAGACTCCCCGCATCAGCGAACCAACAAGGTTGTCGTTCTTCGGGGACCAGCTTATGGAGCTGCCTCCGGTGTAATCGGCGCGGTAGAGGCCCCCATCGTTTCCCAGATAGTTCCTCTGGTCGTTCGTCGGACAGAAGGCGATGGCATGCTGGTCGACGTGGACAGTACTGGGAGAGAGCCAGCGAGCGCCCCCATCCAGGGTATATCGGAGCGGCGCGCTGCCCACGAATATCCGCTCGGGATGCGCCGGGTCCACTCCAAAGCAGCTCAGCCCCGCTCCCGACGAGGGCAGAGGAGCGTTCCAGGTGGCGCCTTTGTTGGTCGATTTGATGATGACCGCGTCCCCATCAGAGTAGGCCAGGTATAATACGGATTGCGCGAAGGACAGGTAGGACGGGAGGGTCCCGTTCGGGATATCGTGGATCTTCGTCCACACGTAACCGCCAAATCTGCCGCCGCTATAGGCGTATTTAAATACTCCGTCAGGCGCGGTGACAAACAGGCTGGAGGAATTATCGGGATCGAGCACGATATCGTAGAAACGCTCATGGTTGCCGCCATAAAGCACACCGGGCGCGCTCCTCATTTGCGTCCAGCTCTGGCCGCTGTTGGTCGATTTCCAAACGCTGTGGCTGTTGTTCGAGGCGCTCACGTAGCTAATGACACTCGCGTACATGGTTGTCGAAGTGGTCGAGCCAGCCGTGGCCGGATCGATGACCAGCTTCGCGACCGTCTTGCCGTAGAACTCAATTTCGCTCCGTAGCGACCATGTCGCGCCCCCATCGATCGACCAATAGATTCCCGTGCCATATATGTCGCGGGTTCCTGTCCCGGCATAAACGATGGAGGGATTATATGGGTCCACCACGAGGGATTTGATCGATTGCGAATCAATGGTGTCGGAGACGTAATTCCAATGCGCGCCTCCGTCCGTGGATCTGGAGATTCCTCCCTCGCTTCCCGCGAAAACAACGTCCGCATTGGTTGGGTCGACCGCGATGGCGTCAATGCGCGAGCTGGCTCCGCCACTCCAATCATTCGCGATCGGTGACAGAGCGACGAGGCTCCAGTTCGAGGGCGTGCGGGAGGAAACGAATCCCCGTCCTGGCCCAAGGGGGCTTGGCGGCAATGCACGCACTGCGGCCACGGCAGTCAGGTAATCGTTGGCGGATACACTTCCGGGCCCGTCGCCGGAGCGGCTCCGGATTTCGCTAACTTCATCGGGGATCTGCGTGGCTTTTTCCCTGTCGCGGTCCTGATGAGAACATTGGCTGCTGAGTCCTGCGTTGGATCCAATGGAATTTGCCTTACTCACTTCTCGTTTGTCCGCCCGGCGCGCCTTTGCGATCGCGCCACAACAACAAAGAAGGGTCAGTAATAGAATTGGTGAGAGGACCAGGACCCATCTTTTTGGGGTCCCACGGTGAGCTAAGGAGATCGCTTGGGGCATAGGGGTGCGGAGGTTAGGGGTGAGGATTGCTCAGCATTATATGCGATCAGTCGAATTAGTGTCGAGCGCAAAAATGCACGGCGATGCTCGAACAACCGGGGATGAACCGCGGATCACGCGGATGGCGCGGATGGCGCGGATGGCGCGGGATGGGGAAGGGGGCAAGAGGTGGATCGGGCGCTCCGTCGCTCGATTAGAATGGACTGTCGCGCAGCCGCAAGAAAGAGATCGCGCGGCGGAGCGCCCGATCTACCAGGTTTGGATTCGCATGAAAATAGCCAGTGCTTTAGCGCTGGGAATAGCGCACGCCACGAGGTCAAAGTCCCGGCAGGGACGACAGAAGGTACCCGCTAATCACGCGAATGGACGCAAGTGGGAAAGCGACTTTGCGATATTTGCAGGGCAAGCGCTCCCTGGCACGCCGTAGCTTTAGCGAAGGAGGCCGTTTGCCGGCAGTGCGACCGGGGAAAACGCGCAGATTTCTGCAGGCCCCTACTGCCTGAAGGCTAGATTTGTAGGGCAAGCGCTCCGCTTGCCGGCAGTGCGACCGGGGAAAACGTGCAGGTTTCTGCAGGCCCCTACTGCCTGAAGGCGCTTCGGAAGAGTGCGATACTGATGGCAGACGCGATCAGGATTCCGAAAATGGTGCCCATGAGATGACTGAACGCGAATGCGCCGCCGCCTTGGAAAAGGCCAGCGATGAGCTTTGGGATAAGCGCGAGAGCCCAGAGCGCTGCCAATATCGCGAAAATGATCTTAACGATTTTCATAAGGAATGATGCCGCTGACTATCTGATGATTTAGACGAAAAATTCGTTTTCGCGGTCCGCTCCCCCGCGAAGAAGCTTGTCCGCGCAATCCACTGAATTTCTTGACCGGCCGATGAAGCCGGGCACGACGGACAAAGCTTTTGCGCGCGATGGGAAACAAGAGGCGTTTGGGGGATCGGGGGGTATGTGGTGTCAGCGTTTTATGCGATCGCTTCGAGGTGTGTCCAGCAAAAAATGCCGTCGCGGGTCATCAGAGAGACGGTTTGCTGATCTGTGTTTTCATGTGGACTCCTCGGGTTTTTGACCCTAAGCCCACTGTCCGTCAAATCAGGGCAATCCCACTCTGACCCCTTTCCGTCCCCTCTAACTGCCCGGCTGGGGAAAAGAGCGCAGGAAAACGTTGATCTCCTGTTCCGCTCTTTCGCGGTGAGCGACCGGATAGGTGACGCGGAATTTCAGGAAGCGATCGCCCGCAGGAAAAATGATGAGCTGCGATTTCGCCGGCCCTGCTAACGCCAGAGGCCCCGTTCGAATGTCGAAGATCGCGCGTTTTCCGTTTCGTCCCGAGGCGGTGAAGGTCGTATCTGATACGAGCCGGGCGCTGGGTGAAACCATTTTCACCTCACCCTTGCAACTCGAATACTCGCGCTCGAGCGTGTGTCCACGAGTCCGATAATAATAAACCGTGGCAACCGCCAGCGATCCTGCCCAGTACGTCGCTATCGGATCGCCCGCCTGGTCCGCTCTCACGCCCTTCCGAACGAAGAATCCGACTCGGTTTGGAAACTTGAACTGGCTGTTACTGGCGGAACTCGGCGTTTTCGCCGCGTTAACTTCGGAAGCGAAAAGAAAAACCACAGCCGTCAGAACGCCAACCGTTCGCAACATAATGTTCGTCTTCATTTTTTACGCTGAGCATCTGCCGCTTGTAGACGACGCATCCTTTCCATTGCCTGCTCACGGCTGCCACCCGCCTCGAACATTATCGGCGTTCGGAATTGTCGAATGGTTCCTGGCTTAAAACGCCACTGGCGAAACGCGTTGAGAGCGGCTTGGTCTAAAATTGCGCTGCCGGTGCTCTTCTCCATTCTAACCGACGTAACAAATCCAGTCTTGTCATCGACTTGCCCAAACAGAATCCCGTAGCCGGTTATTCGACTACGGCGTGCTTCGGGGGGATATTCTGGCACCACCTGGTGGACAATCGTCTTCGTTGAGAGTCCGTCCTTCACCGGAGTCGGCGGCGCCGACATTCCGACATCTGCGGCAAAGAGACTGACGGCGATAATCAAGATTGGGGGACGCACGCCGGCTATGGAACCTGAAAGTGGTTCGATAGACAAGATCAATTGCCGAATTCACAGATTCGCGCGAATCGATCAAGGGGGATCCAGGTTCGGCTTCGGGTGGGTCGCGATCCAGTCGGCGATACGCGTTCCTTTTGAGTTCCATTCAACCGCTGGCAATCTTACGAACGATTTTCGCTATTCGCTCGTCAATGTCGTGAATACGTTGCTGAATCTTGTTGTAAGCCGGGCCAACCCCCGCCCGTCGCGAAGTTCCATATCCGCCGGCCTCGTATTCTGCTTCACGCAGCAATGTTTGTCGTTGCGCTAGCAAGTCCTGATACTCTTTTAACAACGCCGCGTCGATATGCGTTTGCGGTCCCTTTGCGAGCTGAAGGCCATCGGAGAGCACACGCGTAAGCAGGTTGTGATCAGCTTCGCGGCTGGCGAGAAGCTCGGTGAGCAGTCGGTGTTGTTCGCTTTGCTCATAGTCGGCCAGATACTCTTTCGCGACGCCGAGTATGAGCGCGAGAACAACAGCAGTCACTATCGTCCAACCACGACCGTTTAGACGCCTCAGCGCCGGACGCGAGCCAGGATAGTGCGTCTCCCCGAAAGCGGTGACTGCCGCGATGACAGCACCGAGCAAGACGAGAGAAACATTGATCGCGATCGTCATGCTGTAGTGCGTTTGCGTCGCGAAGGGGAGTTTGCCCTAATGAACTGTCTGCTGTCAGCCGGTAGGATTTTGAGACACTCACCAAGCGGAGGCCGGCTGGGGTCAGTCCTTTTTTCTTGCAGTCTTGCTTCGCTCCGGGACGCCAATCCTTCCGCAACAACAGGCTGCATCGTCATCATCGACGACGACCAACAGCCAAATGCAAGAAAAAAGGACTGACCCCCGGCTGGTGACCCGGGATTAGCTACTTGGCTTAACCAGGGTATTTACCTCTTTGTAGAGTTTTAGGTCCGCTTCAGACAATTTCCATTTATCCGTTTGCCACAGGTTGTGCGCTACGAAAACCAAATCTCGACCAGCATTCCTAGCGTTTCGATCCACTTCGTAAAACTCGCCCTGCATTCCTTTTAGAGTAACGTCTGGCGAAATTCCTTGTTCGAGTTTCTGGAGCATGAGCAAAACTTCCTCAAACTCGTCGCTCGGCAAGCGGCGGAGAAAGCGAATCTTCGCGAGTTGTGTGTCCAAGACAGTCTTCCATGCTTTCTGAAACTCTTGGGCGCACGCGAGGACATCGATCTCATCGAGGTTTTCGAGAAATTTCTCATTTCGGGCGATTTCCTCGGCAACGGTCGATTTACCGACTTTTTTAGATGAACCGTGGACTAGGCCGACCTTCATAAGTGTGATTAGGACTCGTAGGTGCGGATCTTTTGCCCTGACTGTAGCTTCCTCGAGCCTCTTAACTTCTGGTGACAAAGGCGCGGCGGTGATCGTAATTCCGGCAAGCGCGGCCCAGCAGATCGCTGAGGGAAGAAAATTCGTGAAGACGGCGGTCCATGAGTGATGGAATTTCAGATCGGGTTTGGTCAGTAATGCCATATTCGGTGCTTTCTACCTATTGTCGGTGCGGGAAACTGAATTTTTTGTCTGGTCGATCCGACCATGCCCGACGTGCAAAGATTTTTCGCGCGATGGGAAAACAGGGGGCATTTGGGGGTGGGGGTTTTGGGGTTGGTTTCAGCTTTTTATGCGATCGGGCCACGCAGCGTCCAGAACAAAATGCGATCGCTGCAATTCATGCGATATGCTTTTGCCGAGATTCTAGGACCGACCCCTTTTCGCCCTCCCCATCTCGCACCACATCAGATGCATTTTGGACATATTTCGTCGATTTCTGGTTCATCTACTTTCGGCGGCGCTTCGAGTTTACCTATGTGTCGCTTTTGAAGCAGCAGTCTTGATTGCGATGTCATGCGACGGATGTCGTATTTCTTTTTCAGCCTTAGGTGGGCAGGATCGTACTCGACAAGTACCACTAGCTCATCGTCCATGAGCGCTACGACATAATCGGGTCTATCGGCGAGGACGAAGAAATCCTGTCGAAATTCTGCGGCGCTGTAGCCCAGAGAGTGTGCAAAATTTATCAGGACATAAGCCGCGAACAGAAGAAGGAAAACCTTGTTACCAATCCTCCGGACGAGGTGATCTGTAAGGTCAGTAACTCCAGCTTCGACCTTCTCTTGTGCAGCGATCTTGTTTTCGTAACCTTCGACATCGCGCTGAGTGAGTAGCGGGAATACGAATTCCGCGAAACCGTAAAGACACAATGCTCCAGGCACCAGGAGCCAACCCCATCTATAGGAGCTCAAGAGCGAATACGAAGTTAAGATGATGATTGCCAGAATCAGAAACAGGCGAAGAATGCTTCTTTTAATCGCGGAATCGCGGCGAGGAAGGAACAGCCACAATCCGTTTAGAAGAAGCCAAAAGAAAAGCAGTGCTACGCCAACTGCCGCGCTGGCTTGGAGTATTGAACCGATTGTTGGAGTCGACAGAACGGGCGGTAAGTCATAAAAGGATGCGAACCCAGATCGATAAGCGTAAGCCACAGCGTACGAAACCGCTGATGCGCCGGCCAGAAGGATTGCGTCGGGAATGCGGCTACGACTACTGTTGTTTGGTAACGAATCAGCCACGATAGCCGTGCTTCTTTCCTGATCGCACACCTAAGCGATAAAAAATAAACGATACGACGAAAGCAGCCGTCAGTTCGTATCGCGTGCTTTTGCGTGTGATCCATTCGATAAAAGCAGGATCATGTGCTACGGACTGATTGTACGACTCGATGACGGCTAACTGCTCGGGCGTTAACTTGAGGAGTTCAATCTGGTGTTGAAGATCTTCCAATGTTTTCTTTTTTTGTCCGAGCAAATCTTCGGAATTACGAATATCGCTTTGGAGCTTGGAGATGAGGCCTTGAGTTTTTTTCTGGACGACCGCCAATTCTTCAAGGACCGCGCGCGTGTCGCCAGGCACCTGCTCCAATATCTTGTTCCTTTCATTCGCTGAGGAAGAATTCCAGCGCAGGAGCAATTGCGGACCGCCCATGAAAACTACAAGCATTAAGGTTATATAGAGTATTACTCCAATCATCTCGCCGATGTCATCGCCGAATATGAATTGGAGCACACTACGGCGTTTCTGCGGCGCAGACATAGAATGGAGTCAGGACTAGCGGTCAGTTGGTCAATCTCGTCAGCCTTCGGCAAGCACGCGGAGCCCGAGTGCTTCAACGCGAGCGATGGCCTCGTCGCGAGTCGAACCGTAAGCCACGGCGCCGGGAATTTGGGCAATCTCGGCGATCCAGCGGCCATCGGTTTCCTGCTCGGTCTCGACGGTGAACGTCACGAGAAGATGATCGCGTAAACGAGGCGGAAAGACAACCTTCCTTCACCAAGGCTACGGCGTGGCAGGAATCGGGAAAACGCCGAACGCCCCACGCCGAACATCCAATGTCGAAGTCAGAGATTTGTAGGCCGACCGCTCCGGTTGCCTCATCGCGCCAAATGGCAGGCGATGCGCCTGCCCTACAATTGAAAATTTCAATCGCCCTGCCGAGCGGCTTCGGCGAAAGCGACCTCGCCCTCCTTGAGGTCGAGTTCGATCTCCTTGGAAGTCCCAAAAACGGCGGCACGCCGGTCGTCGAACTCGCCTTCCCAGCGGGCGACGACGACTGTCGCTAAACAATTGCCGATGAGGTTCACGCAGGTCCGGCCCATGTCCATTAACTCGTCGACGCCGAAGATGACGGCGACGCCGATGGGGCCGAGGCCGGCGGGGAGAAAGCTGTTCAACGTGGCTAACAAAATAACGAGCGAGGCGCGGGGGACGGCGGCGACGCCTTTGCTGGTTAACATCAAGGTGAGGATCATGGTGAGCTGGGCGCCGATGGGCATGTGGAAGCCCATGGTGGTCTCGGCGGCCTGGGCGACGAACACGCTGGCCATGGCGAGATAAAGCGTGGAGCCGTCGAGATTGAAGCTGTAACCGGTCGGCATGACGAAGCCGACGATGTGGCGGGGGACGCCGAGGCGTTCCATGTGTTGCATCGCTTTCGGTAAGGCGGATTCGCTCGAAGTGGTGGCAAAGGCGAGCGCGGCAGGTTCGCGCACGGCGCGGACGAATTGTTTCAGCGGGACGCGGAACACGAGGATGACGGCGCCGAACACGAGGACGATGAAAATGATGAGGGCGAGATAAAGGGAGAGGATCAGGTTCCCGAGATTGACGAGAACGCCGAGGCCCTGGGTGCCGACGGTGTGGGCCATGGCGGCGCCGACGCCGATGGGGGCGAACATCATGACGTAGTTGGTGAACTTGAACATGACCTGGGAGAGACTCTCCATCGCGCGCACGATCGGCTTGCCTTTCTCGCCCACGGCGGAGACGGCGAGCGCGAAGAGGACGCCGAACGCGACGATCTGGAGAACGTCGCCCCGCGCCATCGCTTCGATGATGCTGGCGGGGAAGGCGTGGACGACGGTCTCAACTAGCGTTTTCGGATGGGTTTGCCCGATGGTCTTGATGATGTCGGTGTTGTTGGTGGCGAGGGTAACGCCGAGCCCAGGTCTGGTGAGATTGACGACGGCGAGCCCGATGAAGAGCGCGGCGGTGGTGACGATCTCGAAGTAGATGAGCGCTTTCAGGCCCATTCGCCCGACCTTCTTTAACGCGCCGGCCCCGGCGATCCCGACGACGATGGTGGAGATGACCAGCGGGGCGATGATCGATTTGATGAGGTTCAGGAAGATGTCGCGGAGGAAGTAGACGGCGTTCCCCCAGTCGGGCCGGAAGTAGCCGATCAGGCCGCCGAGGATGAGGCCGATGAAGATCTGGGTGGTGAGGGAGGGGCGGTACCACGGTCGGCGGGTGGTTGCGGTGGTGGTCATCGCTGCCGGAGTATGAAGGCGGAAGGCGGAAGGCGGAAGGAGGAAAACGGGATGGGGCAAACGTCCAACGTCCAACGCTCAACATCCAACGTCGAAGTCAGAAAGAATCGAACCGCGGATGTCGCGGATTTCACGGATCGGGAACTAAATAGTAATCTGTGTAATCTGCGTAATCCGCGGTTGATAGTCTGAAGCAGGGGCGCCGCGGCAATGCGGACATTGTTGACCGAAGTATGAAGTAAGAAGGAAGAAGTAGGAAAGGGGAAAGGTAGATCGAGCGCATGCCGCTCGATGGGAGGCTGTAGCGGCGGTCTCAGACCGTCGAAGGTGGATCGAGCGCTACGTCGCTCGATGGGAGAGACTCACGGCGCGCGGTAAAAATGCGAAGCGGTCTCCCATCGCGCGCGTAGCGCACGATCCACCATTGCAGGCGAGACGCCTGCCGCTACAAGTGATCCATGTTTTTGATGCATCTGGAGTGCACGAATTGTGGGGCGACTTACGAATGGAAGACGCTTCAGAATCTCTGCCCGAAATGTCAGAAGCCGCTGTTTCCGGTTTATGACCTCGAGGCGGTTGGGAAAAAGCTGAAGAAGGAGGAGCTCGCGGCGCGTGAAAAATCGCTCTGGCGGTTTCGGGAGATGCTGCCGTTACCGGTGGACGCGGAGCCGGTGACACTCGGGGAGGGCGGGACGCCGCTGCTACGCGCGACACGATTCGGAAAAAGCGCCGGGGTAGCGAATCTTTGGGTGAAGGACGAAGCCCAGAACCCGACGCAGAGTTTCAAGGCGCGGGGGATGACGACCGCGGTGTCGATGGCGAAATATCTGGGCGCGACCAAGCTGGCGGTGCCGTCGGCCGGGAACGCAGGGGGCGCGCTGGCGGCGTATGCGGCGCGAGCCGGAATGAAGGCGTACATCTTCATGCCGAGCGACACGCCGCGCGCGAACATCATCGAATGCCGTGAGCTGGGCGCGGACGTGGTTCTCATCGACGGACTCATCACCGATTGCGGTGCGGAGATTGCGAAGCGAAAAACGGCGGAAGGCTGGTTCGACATGTCGACGTTGAAAGAGCCGTATCGGGTCGAGGGAAAAAAGACGCTCGGTTACGAGCTGGCGGAGCAGATGGATTGGACGCTGCCGGACGTGATTCTTTATCCGACCGGCGGCGGCACCGGACTCATCGGGATGTGGAAGGCATTCGATGAAATGGAAACGCTGGACTGGATCGGGCCGGAGCGGCCGCGAATGTTCACGGTCCAGGCGAGCGGGTGCGCGCCGATCGTGCGTGCGTTCGAGGCGGGCGAGAAATTCGCGGCGGAGTTTCCGAATGCGCAGACGCTGGCGTCGGGGTTACGCGTGCCGAAAGCGGTCGGTGATTTCATCATGCTCGATATTTTGCGGAAGTCGGACGGCGGCGGGATCACCGTGGAGGATGAAGAGATGATCGGCGCGACCCGGGAGGTGGGGGCGGCGGAGGGATTGTTCGTTGCGCCGGAAGGGGCGGCCTGTTTCGTGGCGTTGCGGAAGCTGCTGGCGGTTGGGCAAATCTCGGCGGAGGAGCGGGTGGTTATCTTTAATACCGGGTCGGGGATTAAATATCTCGATTGCTACGAGGATTGAGGTGAGCGTTTCGCGGCTCGATGGAAACTGTAGCGGCGGTCTCTGACCGTCAGCAAGGTGGATCGAGCGCTACGTCGCTCGATTGGAGGGACTCGCGTTAGAGCTGCGACGTGGGCTCCCATCGCGCGCGTAGCGCCCGATCCACCGGGCAACAGAGTTGCCGGGACGATGGCGTTCCCAAACGGAGTTTGGGAACGAGGGGAGATCGGGAGCAAGAGAGGTGGGACGGGGCGCGAAAGATTTTTCTGGCGCTTCGCGAGGAAACCCTGTTAGCAATACCGCCCCCACCAATTTTATGCAGGGAAAACCGCCGCCGAATCAGGCCGCCGCTCAATCGTCCCCCGGGACGACGCCTCCACCCTCTCAATCGATGCTGCCTTCGGATGCCGGGGCGGAATCCTCCGGACTGCGCGGGATTGCGCCCCCGCCGGGAGCTGACGGGAAACCCCGCGGCCGTGGCGGCTCCGGTTCGCAACTGAGCGACGTCCGTTGGGGGATGATCTTCAAGATGGGCTGGCGCCTGATGAGTTTCTTCAAGGTGCTGGTCATCGGCTATGCCCTCGTCACCCTGGGACAGAATGTGGTGACGCTTTACAGCTCGCAGCTCGTTGGCGAAGTGACCAACGCAATCAGGGGCACCGCTCGTGGGCCCGAGACCGCCGAGCACGCTCCGGCGCCTGCTCCGGTTCCCCCGCCCGTGACCCAGAATTCCCTTTCTCACGCACCGCCGCCGCCGGAGGAACCGGCGAGCCCCATTCGCCTCGTGATTCTGTGGTCGGTCATCGCCTTGGTCGCGCTGGTCATCAGGCTCCCGTTGCGCGCCCTGGCCACGAAGCTCGACCTGGCCATGTCGAATAAGCTGCGGAGCCAGCTCTTCGGCCGGTTATTGCGGCAGTCGCCGGAGTTTTATCACAAACACGAAACCGGCGAGCTGAACGCGGTCGTGAACCAGTTTGCGGTCGAAGCGACGATGACGTTACGGCAGGTGGGCCTCGACGTGTTCCTCCAGGGGATCACGCTCGCCTTCAATGTCGGCCTGCTGATTTACAACTTTAACATGGATCCGGCGCCGACCCTTTTCGGCTGGACCATTCCGCCGTGGCTGGTTCCGGTAGCGGTCACGCTCTTCGCGTTCATCTCCCCGTGGATGACCGGGCGCATGGCGAACAAGGTGCGCGATGTTTCGCGCGATCTTCAGGAAAAAATGGTGGCGCTCAATAGCCTCGCGACGGGAGCGATGCAATCGCCGGAGGAAATCCAGGCGATGGAAGCCGAGCCGATGTTCACGAAGAAATACGACAAGCAGCTCGATTCCCTCCTGGTGTCACGCCTCAAGAGTACGGTGACGATGGAATACATGAGCCTGGTGAGCGGCGGGCCCAGTTGGATCGTCGAGGTCGCGATGCTGGCGTTCGGCGTTTATTTTGCCTACGTCTCGGGCGATCCGAAGGCAGCGGGCAACGTCGTGGCCATCTTTCTTCTCACGCCATCGCTGATGACGCCGATCCAGGGGCTTTCGGCTTACATTTTGATGGCGGGAAATGCGTGGCCGGCCATCGATACAGTCAATAAAATGATGGAATCTCGGGCCCGGCGCGACGAAAAATCCGGCACCCTGAAAGTGGAGCACGTGCAACCGACCCTCGCGGCGAAGAACGTGACGTTCGCCTACACGCCCACGGGCCGAAAGATCTTCGACGACATTACCTTCGAGGTTCCGCCCGGAAAAATTACCGGGTTTGTGGCGCGAATGGGGCAGGGGAAGACCACGTTCTTCAAGCTGGCGCTTCGCTTTTATGATCCGCAGCAGGGACAGATCATCCTGGGCGGCCGACCGGTCGGCGATTACGCGTCCGACAATCTCTATAACCACATCGCGATGATGTCGCAGTTCCCGGCGTTCTTTTACGACACGCTGCGGGCCAACATGCAGATGGCGAAGATGAACGCGACGGACGAAGAGATCCGCGCGATCTGCGAGAAGACCGGCGTCTGGAAGATTTTGCAGGCCGGCGTGCAGGGAAACCCGCTCGACCAGGAATTCGCGGGGGCGCGGCGCCTTTCGGGCGGCCAGAAGAAGCTGCTCGCGTTGACGCGTTGCCTGCTGCGCAATCCATCGATCCTCTTTCTCGACGAGCCGACGGTCGGGATGGATAACGTCGAAAAATTTTCCATGCTCGAGATCATCAAGAACGCGCTCAAGGGCCACACCGTGATGGTGGTCGATCACGATCTGCGGTGGCTGATGCCGTTTTGCGATTACTTCGTCGTGCTGGATAACGGGAAGATTTCCGAGCAGGGGACAGCGCAGGAGCTCCTGCAACGCGGAGGATTGTTCGCGGAACTTTATCACGCGGAAGACGCAAAACCGGCGGGCGACGATTCCCACACTTCGATGCCGCCGCCGCAAATGTCGGGCGCGGGCCTGTCCGGGAAAGCCCGGCCCGGTTGAGCCGAGGATCAAAATATTTGCAAGAGGAGCGAGCCTATCAGTCTTAAGAGAGTTGGTGCGACAAGCGGGGCGAAAAGGTCTTGAAGCGCCACGAGAGAAAACAGAAAATTTGCCGCTGCATCGAGTGATGTGATGGCGAGTCGAAAACAACAACAGAAAGAAAGGTAAATTAGTTATGGCTGACGAAAAAGCTGGTAAGAAACCCGATGATCAGGGCGGCGGCGGAGCGGAAAAAGGCGCGGATGCCGGTGAAGCGGGCGGTCGTTCGCGACAGCTGCTTTACACATGCTTCAATGACGGCGCCGGGAACTACATCGATCCAAGCTGGAAGTGGTTCACGTGCTGGCGTTGCGGCGCGCTCAATTACACCTAAGCAATTTAGGTTAGGTAGCGGAAGAGCAGGGTTCAATGCCCTGCGCTTCCTTGCCTTCGCGGTTTGCAGGGCAAGCTGCGAGGCCAGGGAAGGAAAAATTTATGGGCGACACGACAGGCAAGAAACCAGAAAGACCGGGGGGGCCGGGTGCAAAAGACGGCGGACCTCAATCCGAGGCCGGGCCGCGCTCGAAGAGGATGACCTACACCTGCTGGAACGACGGCACCTCCAACGTCGTGGAGCCAGGCTGGGAGTGGTTCACCTGCTGGCGCTGCGGTGCGCTCGTCCTGACGGCGTAGGTGTAGAGGCGCGTGTCACCACGCGCACGAGGGCGCAAAGTCTGCGGCTGATGACAGCCTCCGCTACAACGGGCGAGAACTTCTCCTCGACAATCCCGGGAATCGCCAGATGGTTTCATGCCGATTTGCGGCTAAAAATCAAAATGAAAACCCGACCCCATTTTTCCCTCATTGCAGCTCTTATCCTCATCTTTTCGATCACCGGCCTGCGAGCGGGCAATCCTCAGCAGGCGGATTTGTCGGTAACCAAGGATGGGCCGGCGACAGCGACCGCAGGTTCGAACATCAGTTATACGATTCACTTTATCAATAACGGTCCGAACACCGCCGTCGCCCCCCAGTTGTTCGACCAGCTACCGGCCAATACCACCTTCGTCTCGCTCAGTTCCCCCATTGCCTGGGGCTGCAGTACCCCGATGCCTGGCGAAACAGGGAGCGTCACCTGTTCGAACAAGGACTTTTCTGCCGGGGGCGACGACACTTTTACTCTCGTGGTGAACATTGATCCGGGGACAGCGCCGGGAACTTTCATCACGAATGTCGCGACCGTCAGCTCGGCGACTGAAGATCCGAATGAAGAAAACAATACCGCGACTGCCGTAACTCTCATCCCCACCCCCCACGCCGATCTCAGCGTGAAGAAGACTGGTAACCTACAGGCTCTTCAAAACTCGAATGTGACCTACACGATCCAGGTATCTAATGGCGGACCGGACGCCGCCACCGACGCGGAACTGGACGACACGCTTCCTGGAAACATGACTTTTGTAATGCTGACCTCTCCAGCGGGATGGACTTGCACCACGCCGCCGGCCGGCGCCGGGGGGACCGTCACCTGCACGAACACAAACTTTGCCGCGGGAGCCACCGGCAATTTTACCCTGGTCGGTCACATCCCCCCGAAAACTCCAACGGGCACTGTCTACACGAACAGGGCTTCAGTTTCTGCGTCGTCGGACGACAACGAAGAAAACAACAATTCTGACGTGTCCACCATCGTGGTCTCCGCGGCCCCGACGTTGACGACGATGGCGTCTCCATCCGTGCCGCTCGGCGGCAATATTTCCGACACCGCCATGCTGACCGGCGGAGCCAATGCGACCGGCTCCATCACTTTCCTTGTCTATGGTCCGGACGATGCCAACTGCGGCGGTGCGGAAGCGTTCAGCTCGATCGTCAGCGTGAGCGGGGACGGATCCTACCCGTCCGGTTCGTTCACACCGGCCCAGCCGGGGACCTATCGTTTCGTGGCTGTTTACAGTGGAGACGATAACAACGTGGCGACGGCTACTTCGTGCAATGATCCCAACGAATCGGTGGTGGTCACAGCACCAACTCCGACTCCTACGCCCGTCCCGACGGCGACGCCGACACCAACACCAACGCCGGCTCCGACGGCTACGCCCACACCCACACCCACGCCCGCTCCCACTCCGACTCCAACACCTGCACCAACGGCTACGCCTACGCCCGCTCCCACTCCGACTCCAACACCTGCACCAACGGCGACGCCTACGCCCGCTCCCACTTCGACTCCGACACCCGCGCCAACGGCGACACCGACTCCCGCGCCGACGGCCACAGCAACGCCCAGCCCCACGGCGACACCCACGCCCACCCCATCGGTGACCCGGCCGGAAAATCTCTCCACGCGAATGCGAGTTCAGGCGGGAGACAAAGTCGCGATCGGCGGGTTCATTATTTCCGGAACCGCGCCCAAGCACATCATCGTCCGGGGAATCGGGCCATCGCTGATCCGCTTCAATCTTACGGACGTGCTGGCGGATCCGATTCTCGAGCTCCACGGGCCGAGCGGGTTCGTCACGGTAATCAACGACAATTGGAGAGACACTCAGGCGATGGCGATCGAAGCCACCGGACTGGCTCCCACCCATGATCTCGAATCAGCCATCGACGCAACGCTCGCGCCCGGCGCCTACACGGCGGTATTGCGGGGTAAAAATAACACTTCGGGCATTGGCCTGGTCGAGCTTTACGATCTCAGTCCGGACGCGGCCTCGAATTTGGAAAACATTAGTACGCGTGCCTTTGTCGACACCGGCAACAACATCGTTATCGCCGGCATGGTGCTGGGCGAGGGGACCACGCTCGACAGCGTGATCGTGCGCGGGATTGGGCCAAGCCTGGCGCCGACCTTCTTCCCCACCAGCGCGGTGCTCGCTAACCCGACTCTGGAATTGCGCGACGAAAACGGAACCCTGATCCTGACGAACGACGACTGGCAGGACAACCCGGTGCAGGCCGCGGCGATCACCGCGGCTGGTTTGGCGCCGTCCAACAGTCGTGAATCGGCGATTGCGGCATCGCTGCCGCCCGGGTTCTACACCGTGTTACTGGGTGGATTGAACGACACCACCGGCATAGGCCTGGTGGAAATTTACAACCAGCATTAAGAAGGTTTCGCTTGTAGCCGGGACCTGTAGCGGCGGTCTCAGACCGTCGCCTTGCATACAAACGTTCGGCGGTCTGAGACCGCCGCTACAAACGGGCGGTCTGGAGACCGCCGCTACAGACGGGCGGTCCGAGACCGCCGCTACAGATGGATCCCGGCTCCCGCTCGGACTATTGGCCGCGGTCGTAAACTTCGACGAGGCCAACGCCCGTGCCGTTGTTCACCCCGGAGAGCAGCGCGGTATAGAGTCCCGGCGGCAGCGTCGCCGAGATGCCGGATTCGAGGTCGTTGGTGGGCGCCAAGCCCGCTTTGACCAGATCCGCCGCCTGGGCAGAATCGTCCTGCCAGTTATTGTTGGCGATGAGGAGCGATCCATTGCTGTCTCGCAACTCCAGCATTGGATCAGGCAAGGGATTCGCCACGCCGGATGAAGCAAGGCTGGGACCAATGCCGCGGATGACGACGCGGTCCGAACCGGTGTTGTGTCCCAAAATGAATCCAGCGATGGCAATGTCGCTGCCGATTCCCACCAGGGCGCGGGTGCTGATGTTGCCCAGTTTCCCGGTCCCTTGATCGAGATCGTAGGTTTCAACCACGGCGACACCGATAGTATCGCCATTACCTTTTAACACCGCCGTATAGTTTCCCGGGGGCAGCGTCACGTCGATCGCCGATTCCAAATTGTTGGCCGGCGCCAGGCCTGATGCCTGGATCGCGGCCTCCTGAGTATCTCGCCAATCATTATTCGAGGCGATGGGAGCTGGATCGGCTCCAAATAATTCGAGGGTCGGATCAGCCATTGCGTTCGGGATTCCAAACTGGGCCAAGGAAGGACCGATGGCTCGAAGGAGCACATGTTTCGGGGCAGTCCCGGTAACGATGAGCCCGCCAATGCCCACGTTGTCACCGGTCTGAACCCGCATGCGCGTCGAAAGATTAACGGCTTGTCCCGGGACAGGAGGGGGTGGCGCAATTCGTTGCCAGCTTGGCCCGGAGTCATGGAACGAATTGCTCGTGATAGCGGCCTGATTGGAGCCGTCGGCATTCATCACGAAGATGCCCTCGCTCCTCGTGGCCAGGATTTTCGTTCCATCCGGCGACCAGGCGGGTTCGTAACAGGCTTCCGTGTTCGGGAGGAGGGTCCGGTTGGTGCCGTAGGCGCTCATCACGAAAATGCCACCCTTTTTGGTGTAGGCGATCCTGGTCCCATCCGGTGACCAGGCGGGGTTAGCTGCCTCGGTAGCGCTCTGGGTGAGATCCGTCTGATTCGAGCCATCCGCATTCATCACATAGATATTCGGTTGGAAACCGGGACGCCGCGCGACAAATGCGATCTTGCCGCCGTCAGGCGACCAAGCTGGGTATTGAGATGAGTAGGAGCCCGAGGCTTGCGAGGTCAGCGCCACTTCATTGGTGCCATTGGCATTCATTACGTAGATATTGCTGCCGTCGTCACAGGCGATCTTGGCGCCATCCGGTGACCAACTCGGATTGCGCCGCCAGAACGTCCCCACGCGAACCGGGTTCGAGCCGTTTGTATTCATCACATAGATGAACTCCTGACCACTCCGGTTGCTCGAAAATGCAATCTTATTGCCGTCCGGCGACCAGGCCGGCCCGTTATCATTTGACGGCGGCCGGTTCGTGATGTTGATCGGGTTTCCGCCGTCGGCATCCATCACGTAGATTTCCTGGGCTCTGACAAAGGCGATCTTGCCGTTTCCACCGGGAGGCTGGAGCGGGCTCGGCACCGGGACCGGCGTGGGAGTAGGAGGAGGCGTTGGGGTTGGGGTTGCGGGAACGGGCGTGGGAGTTGGCGACGGGCTCACATTGCAGGCGTTCGGTCCCACGATCCCGACCATGGCTGGTGTTCCAGTTTTGAAGAAACCAATCGTGGCCATTCCAAACAGCGGCGAACGGTCGGAATCGAATCGAAAATTATACAACGTGCCCCAGCGGATGGCGTTTGCATTCTGGTTCTGGACAAAGGTCTCCGAACTCCAGGCTATCTCGGCGGCAGTCTGATTCGAGCTCCAGGGGGCATTGCTGAATCCTGCGTCGCCCTGGGTTCCGTCATTTGGGAAGCCAGGGTGATTAAGCGGTGCGTGAAACCCGACGTTGCTCAGCGTGATCGCACATCCCAGGGGGATGGAGAAGGATTGGATCGCCCGGTCGAGGTTTTCGTTGTAGATCGCATACTCATAATGCCAGATGCCGGCAACCGGCCCGGTTACTTTGTAGGCAATGAACGCGCGCCCATCAGTTCCAGGCGCGGGTTCAATCGGAACGATCGTGGCTCCGGTCCAGGCCTTGATGGCCGCCGCCATTCGCACCGCGTTTCCCGCCGGCGTAAAAGTAAAACTGCTGGTGCCGCTGACATTGAAGCGGCGATAGGAAGCATTGTTGTACATGTTGCATTCCCCGGGATGGGACTGGCACCAGGCGTACTCGTCCGAAGAGATGTATTGAACTTCGGCGTAGTAAGTTGCTCCCGGGTTTTGGCTGGTATCCAGGTCGCTTGCTTCCACCAGAACGAGATGTGACGTGCCCGAATGAACATGGCCCGTGTGGTCACGGGCGTTCGATTGGAAGACGCCGGTAAATGGATTGATCAAGGCTCGCGAACCGAGATCGCTTTGGTTTGCGTTTTGATCGGCTGCATAAGTGTCGGAACAGCCAACCCCCAGATGGGTAAAGTCGCCCCCGGGGTTACAGACAAAACAGCGGTCAAATTGGGCCGCCCCAAATGCGTGCTTCGCCCAGGACTGGCCGATCTGCTCGAAACGGTCGTCGTTATTCTGTCCGCCGCTCATTCGATAAAGATTGTGGGGAATGACCGGATGATTCGTCGACGGCATCGCAAAAAAATTCACGAGCTGATTTCCGGCGTTGCAACCAGTCGTGCTCATGCCCAGGCCGACCTGGGTTCCGCTACTTCCAAACTGGGTCAGGCCTCCCGCTTCACCGATATCTCCGGTAATGATATCGGGCCCCGAATTGAAAACTTCCGGGACACTCGTTTCCGCTCGGGAGGAAGATTGCCCGGAGCTGTTGCGCAAGACAACGGCCGTCGCAAGCAACGTGATCCCAGCGACAACGACAGCTGGGATCCGAGAGGTCATGAGAAATTCCTACGCGCGATTAATTTATAGTCCCGGCGTATTCGTTCGGGCAAGCTTCAAATCCCATCGAGGAACAGAGACGAATTATGGCCCGCGATCGTAAACTTCGACCAGGCCAACGCCTGTGCCGTTGTTCGCACCCGCCAGGAGCGCGGTGTAGAGTCCGGGCGGCAACGTCGCGGCGATAGCCGATTCGAGATTATTGGTCGGTGCCAGGCCCGCGTTG
The DNA here is from genome assembly GCA_035274845.1 of Chthoniobacterales bacterium. Taxonomy (NCBI): domain Bacteria; kingdom Pseudomonadati; phylum Verrucomicrobiota; class Spartobacteria; order Chthoniobacterales; species Chthoniobacterales bacterium. The sequence continues at coordinate 133,344 of DATENU010000007.1, read as the reverse complement.
ATCAGTTCCTTCGCCTGCGCGGAGTTCTCCTGCCAATCATTATTGGCGAACAGAAGCGATCCATTGTTGTCGCGAAGCTCCAGGGTCGGATCTGAGAGCGGATTGGTCACGCCGGAGGAAACCAGACTCGGACCGATTCCGCGGACGATCACTCGATCCGGGGCGCTGTTGTTCCCGCCGAGAATGAAACCGGCGATAACAATGTCGTTTCCCGTACTGACAAAAGCTCGTGTGCTGATGTTGCCCAGTTTCGATAGGTCACCGGCAGCGAGATCGTAAACTTCGATCAAGCCGACACCTGTCGTGTTGTTCTTTCCACTCGCGACAGCGGTGTATTGTCCGGGGTCCAGTCTCGCCTCGATCGCCGACTCGAAGTCGTTGGTTGGCTGGAGGCCGGTCGCCTCGATCAGGACGCTCTGGACCGGGTCGTCTTTCCAGTTGTCGTTAACGATCGCGACAAAACCGCTGGATCCATGCAGCTCGAGAACGGGATCAGCCAGCGGATCAGGAACACCAAACTGACTGAGCGAAGGCCCCAGGGCCCGGATCAAGACATGTTTCGTCCCGGTCCCGGTGATGATGAATCCGCCGATACCCACGTTGTCACCGGTCAGAATCTTCATTCGGGTCGACAGGTTGACGGCCCGGGACGCGGCGGCGGGCGTAGGCGAAGGCGTAGCGGTAGGGGCCGGCGTGTTTGTTGGCGTCGCGGTGGAGGAAGGTGTTGCCGTGGACGTAGAGGCCGGAGTCGCGGTAGGAGTGGGCGTAGAAGTCGGAGTCGCCGTGGGAGTGGGCGTGGATGGTGCAGGGGTCGCGGAAGGAGTCGACGTTGGAGTCGCCGTCGCGGTCGGAGTCGGCGGTTGATCGGATCGCACCAGAATATCATTGCTCGTACCGGTGATCGAAGCGTTCACCGTGTCGGTGGCCGTGATCGTCTGGATTCCTATTGTTTGAAGATCGGCGCTAAAGGTGCGGAACCCGTTTGTTAAGGTTCCATCCGGTGGTAGCAGAGCCTGCTGGCTGGTGGTCGTAAAGTGGACCGTGCCAGTGTAGCCGGTGACGGTATTGTTCGATCGGTCGAGGGCTCTGACCGTGAAATTAAACCCGTTGAACATTATCACCTCCGATGGAGCAACGACCTCCAAGTGCGTGGCCGGACCCGGTGATGGCGTTGGTGTTGGGCTGGGTCTGGGTGTTGGTGTAGGAGTTGCCGTCGGCGTTGGTGTTGGTGTCGTCGCCGCAGGCAGCAGTTCGGTCATGGCGGTGGCGGTCGCAGCGCTTCCGAGGAACGGGAGTCCATATACTTCCTCGATTGTCCGCAGGACGTTAAAATGGTTGTAAGTTGTGCCGACCGTTGCGGGAGCCAGCCAGGGTGCGGCCGCGGCGGTGTAGATGTGTCCACCGCCGTTTACGCTCGTCGTTCCCTCGTCGAAGGAGACGATAAGAAGCGTATGCGCCCAGTCCGGGCTCGCCGTTACCAACGGCACGAAGGCCTGAAGAAAGGCGTCGCCTTGAGCCGTTGTGCCATCGTGCATGTCGTTAATCATATTGGGGACGACGAAGGCAACGTTTACGGTCGGATCGAAATTCGCCAGCCGCTGAATATTGGCGCATTGAGCTGGATTGAGCCGGACGTTTTCAAAGCTGATCGCGGGATTGTGCTTTCGGACGTAGGTTCCGGTAACGCCCGGGCCATCGGTGAGCCCATCCGCGAATGTTTGGACGTCAGAGCAGCCACCGGGATAGTTCTGCGCATAAACGCGCCATGACTTTCCCGCGGCGTTCAGCTGGTTAGCCAGATTATCAACCGCAGCCGGAAAGGTCGCATATCCATCGCCGGTCACGCCTTGAGCCGAGCCGGAATAGGCATCCAGGTAGTTAGGCTGCGAAGGATGCGTAATCCCGTAAAAGTTCGTAAAGTTCACGTGGGCGAGCGCGAAGCTCGCAAAATAGGGCGCAGTCGCGGCAGTGATGGCTGACGACTCTCTGTTCTCAAACCACACCCAAATGATATGTTGAACGCTGCTCATGGCCGCGGGTTGGGATGACTGCCGAACGTAGTCTGCTCCTGTGTTGATCTGAGCGTCCAAGGGGCCGACTACGCCGCAGAAGACCAAACTACATCGAAGGATCAGGAATCGTGGTCGCTTCAAGGGATGCCCGCCTACGGCGCTCCGCGATCGTAAATTTCGACCAGGCCAATGCCGGTGCCGTTGTTTACTCCGGAAAGCAGCGCGGTGTACAAGCCCGGCGCGAGCGTGGCGGCGATGCCCGACTCGAGATTATTTGTCGGCGCCAGCCCCGCGTTGACAAGTTCCGCTGCCTGAGCCGGATCGTCCTGCCAGTCATTGTTCGCGCGAAGAAGAGCTCCGTTGCCGTCGCGAAGCTCCAGCTTCGGATTAGCCAAGGGATTGGGCACTCCGAATGCGCCCAGGCTGGGGCCGATGCCGCGGACCACGACCCGGTCCGAGCCGCCGTTGTTCCCGAGAATGAAGCCGGCGATCACAAGGTTGTCGCCGGTATCGACAAAGGCGCGCGTGCTCAGGTTAGCCAGTTTCGCGTCGACTCCCTGGTCGAGATCGTAAATCTCCACCAAGCCGACGCCGCTGGTCATGCCCATCCCACGGAGGATGACGGTATAGCTCCCGGGGGCCAGGGCCTCGACAATCGCGGCTTCCAGATTATTTGTCGGCTGAAGGCCAGTCGCCAGGATGTCGGCCTCCTGTGTATCTCGCCAGTCATTGTTCGCCAGGATGCGGACACCGCTCGAATCGCGCAGATCAAGCGTTGGGTTGGCCAGAGGATTGGCAACTCCAAAAGCAGCAAGGGAAGGTCCAATCCCGCGCAAGAGCACATGCTTCGGGACAGCGCCGGTAACGATGAATCCGCCGATGCCCACGTTATCGCCGGTCAGGACTCGCAGCCGACTCGAAAGGTTGACGGCCTGGGACGTTGTGCCGGGCGTTGGAGTTGGAGTTGGTGCCGGGGAAGGGGTTGGCTTTGGGCACTCGGTGATAGAGATGCTGTCGACGCGCCAACCCACACCAGCGACGCCGGCATCGCTGCCCATACGCCACCGCAGGACGACCTGTCCGAAATAGGCGAGGTTTATTTTAGTCGTAATAAATCCGCCTGAGCCTCCGCTCCACGCCTGGCGACCATCGAGGGGATTGGATGCGCTGAAAATCCTCGAGTTGTAGCCGCCTGTGACGAAACTGCCCCCCGCAGCGATGATGTCTTCAAACGCACCCGTTTCCGTCATGACCTCCAACACGCCCCCGTCGTGACCGGGTTCGAAATCGAAATTGTGGCGGAAGGTCAATTGCGCGGTCCCGGGATTCCCAAAAAAATGAATAGTTCGTGATTGGAGGCTTTTGTCGCTAACCACGCTTGGATCATCGACGAAAGCCGCGTTTGGGAATGAATCGGAGGGAGGCGTTGGCACGCCACTGTTCGAAGTCACCCAGACCGGCGCCGGACCTTGCGTATTCGTCGCCACCCAGTCAGCCGGCAGCGCCGGATGTATAACCTGATCGAAGTTTTCAGAATTCGTTATGGAAGCGTTAGGACACGGGGTCGCGGTAGGCAGGGGGCTTGGAGTCGGAGTCGGGGTCGGACTCGGAGTGGGAGTCCTGGAGGGCGTCGGCGCGTTACAGGTATTTGGGCCCAGAACCGAGACGGTGATTTGGTCGGCGGTCTTGAAAAAGCCGACCGTCGCGTCCTTCGGTATGGGCGGCCATCCGGAATCAAAACGGAAATTGTATAACGTTCCCCAGCGAATGGCGTTCGCATTTGGGTTCTGGGCAAAGGACTCCGTTGAAAAAACCACGTCGGCGATAGTTTGAGCTGCCAACCATGGGGTATTGCTAAATCCCGCGCCTCCGGTTCCATCATTAGGAAATCCTGGATGATTTAGGGGGGCGTGAAACCCGATATTGTCCACCAGGTTGCCACATCCGCCCAGAGGCACACGGAAATAGGAAATTCCTCGATCGAGGTTTTGGTTATAAATGGCGTATTCGTAATGGTAGACTCCGCCGACCGGCCCCGAGACTTTATAGGCAAGGAACGCGCGCCCATCGACTCCCGGGGCGGGTTCGATCGGGATGACGGTCGCTCCTGTCCAGGCGGAAATCGCAGGGCTCATTCGGACGGTGGCAGCGGCGGGTGAAAAAGTGAAACTCGAGGTCCCGGTGACGTTGTATTGCCGGTACGATGCGTTGTTGGACATGTTGCATTCGCCGGGATGGGCCTGGCACCAGGCATACTCATCTGAAGTGACGTAGAGCAATTCAGCATAATAGGTCGCGCCAGGATTCAGAGCGGTGTTCAGGTCGTTCGATTCTGTCAGAATCATATGCGACGTGGCGGTGTGATTGTGGCCAGTGTGATCGTTTGCCGTCGAGGTAAAGGCGCCGGTAAAGGGATTGATCCAGGCGCGTGACCCCAGGTCGCTCTGCTCGGAACTTTGAAAAGCAAGATAAGTGTCCGAACATCCCACCCCCAGGTGGTGGAGGTCTCCACCGGGCATGCACTCAAAACACGCATAGGCTTGTTTCGCTCCAAACGTATGCTTTACCCACGACTGGCCGATTTGCTCGAAGCGGTCGCTATTCCCGCTCATGCGATAAAGATTCTGGGCAACCGCCGGATGATTTGGGTTCGGCATCGGGAAAAAATTGACGAACGTATCTCCGGCGTTGCAGGTCGTTATTCCTATCGCCAGGCCCTGTTGGGTCCCGTCGATTCCGAAGGAGGCCAAATCTTCCATGTTGCCTGCGATGGCATCAGGACCGGGATTGAAAACCTCCGGTGCACCCGGCCCCGATGGCGACGCAGACTTTCCGGCCTGGTTCCCCAGAAAAAGAAGCAACAGGAGCGTGCCGCGGCTTAGAATTTTCCTAAACATGGTCCGAACTTCTCTCGATTAGAGTGCTCCGGGCGGATCAATTCATAGGTCGGGCGTGTCGTCCTGGGCAAGCTCCAAATCCGCCGAACGGTGAAGACGAATTACGGGCCCCTGTCGTAAACTTCAACCAGGCCGACACCAGTGCCGTTGTTCAGGCCTGCCAGGAGTGCGGTATAAAGTCCCGGCGGTAACGTTGCGGCAATGCCCGATTCCAGATTATTCGTTGGCGCGAGGCCGGCGCTGATCAGTTGCGCGGCTTGATCAGAATTCTCCTGCCAGTCATTATTGGCGAAGATGAGCGATCCATTGCTGTCACGAAGCTCCAGAGTCGGATTTGCCAGCGGATTGGTCACGCCCGATGAAGCCAGACTTGGACCGATCCCACGAATGATCACCCGGTCCGAGCCGCTGTTGTTCCCTCCAAGAATGAAACCGGCGATGACAATGTCGTTGCCAGTGCTGACGAACGCGCGCGTGCTGATGTTAGCGAGCTTCGATGCGTCGCCGGCGGCAACATCGTAAACTTCGATCAGGCCGACACCGGTGGTGTTGTTCTTCCCGCTGATGATCGCCGTGTACTCTCCGGGATCGAGCGTGGCATAGATCGCCGACTCAACGTTGTTGGTCGGCTGGAGACCGGTGCCCTCGATCAGCGCCCGCTGGACTGGGTCGTCCATCCAGTTGTCGTTGTTAACCGTCACGAAAGCGCCAGGTCCATGCAGCTCGAGCACGGGATCGGCCAGCGGATCGGGAACACCAAACTGGCTGAGCGAAGGGCCGACGGCGCGGATCAGCACATGTTTGGTTCCGGTTCCGGTGATGATGAATCCTCCGATGCCCACGTTGTCGTCGGTCAAAACCCGCATCCGGGTCGAGAGGTTGACAGCCTGGGATGCGGGACCGGGCGTGCCCGAAGGCGTAGGCGTCGGGGTGGTGCTGGGCTGCGGAGTGGTGGTCGGGACCGGAGTCGCTGTCGCGGTAGGAGTGGGTGTCGGAGTTGGAGTTGGAGAACTCGCGATGCGCTGCCAACTTGGCCTTATGTCTAATGCGGGATCATTCGTGATATTGGTCTGATTCGATCCATCTGCGTTCATCACAAAGGTCTCGCCGTTCCCGCCCAGGCCTCCCAGCGTCCGGTCAAACGCGATCCTGGTGCTATCGGGCGACCACGCCGCGTCGCCGTCGGCAAAATTACTGCCAGACTGCGTCAACTGAACCACATTCGAGCCGTCCGGATTCATCACAAAAACACCGCTGCCGCTGCGGGTGCTCGAGAACGCGATCTTCGAGCCGTCAGGAGACCAGGCGGGTTGGCGATCGCCTCCACCTGGTCTGTTCGTCAGGTTCATCTGGTTCGAGCCGTCCGCATCCATCACGTAAACCTCGCTGTTGCCATCGCGGAAGCTCGTAAAGACGATTTTCCGGCCATCGGGAGACCAGGTGGGCTCATAATCTACTCCCATTGTATTCGTGAGACGCGTCGGCTGAGATCCGTCGACATTCATGACGTAAACCTCGAAATGGCCGGCGTTATTGTCGCGGTCACTGTAAAAGGCGAACTTTGTCCCGTCGGGCGACCAGCGAGGCCGCTGGTCTTCCGCGGGGTTGTTCGTGAGGCGGACCGGATTCGAGCCATCCGCATTCATCAGGTAGATTTCGAAATCGCCCGACCGATCGCTCGAAAATGCGATCTTGGTCCCGTCAGGCGACCAGTCGGCGAAAAGATTATAAGATTGGTTGGACGTGAGGTTGGTAGCGTTCGCCCCATCCGCCTCCATCACGAAGATGTCTCGTGCGGTATCTCCGCTCAAGCGACTGCTTTCGAAGGCGATCCTGCCATTTCCAGGCGGTGAACCTCTGACTGGATCGACGCGAACATAGTAAATGTCCTCCTCGAGATTAAAGGTTGCGGCGTAAGCGACGTTGCCTCCGGTATTGTCGGAAACGATCGTGATGTAGTCACCCATCTTGTTTTGATTGGGATAACCGAGGAAGGGATTGAACGGTTCACTCACCGCTACGTTGGCCGACCAGGTATCGCCTCCATCCAGGCTGAAGGAATAAAAGAGCTGCGAATCGGTATTGTTCGCGGCGTTGCGAGTGTCGAGCCAAACCGCATCGATCCGTCCATTCGGCGCGACCGAGAGCGTTCCGAGCCAGTGCCATTTGTTGGGATTAACGGGATCGTCGTTGATCCGCCGCGGAGCGCTAAAGGTCTGTCCGCCATCCGTGCTCTTGGCGAACATAACGTCGCTAGCCGATTGACCGGTCAACAAACTCGCGGCCATATAGATATTGTTATTCGTGCTCGTGCCGGAACGGTCCACCGCGAGAAACACCTGCCCGACCAGGCCTTCCGGGTTGATCGCCTGGCTGAATCCGACCCCACCGCCCATATTTACCGCAGTGCTTCGATCAAAGGTTGGAACCGCCTTGCTATTCCTGGCGTCCGTCGAGCGCACACACCAGAAACTGCCGTTGGCCAGGTTTACCCCGCCGATAAAGAGATCGCCGTTCGACGCCACATCGAGGGTCCCCCAGGAGGGACTGTTGGGAATGAAGACCGGATCCAGCCAGGTGACGCCGCCATCAATCGAACGGCTGAACTGCCGGCCACCGTAATTGTTTCCCCCCGTGCTCCAGGATTGATACTGAAAACCGCGGCCGGAGCTGGTGGTGTTATCGATCGTTAACCATTGCTTGTCGCCACCGGTGGCGTTGGTAGTCAACCTTGTCCAGGTCTGGCCGGAGTTAAGCGAACGCCAGATGTCGTCCTGGAAGCCCGAGAGCAGACTTAGGTAAAAGAAGGCTCCTGTGTCGGTGGAGAACAATACCGGGTCGCTTCGAAAAACGGAGCTGAGCGAGCCGGGAAAGGACCAGGATATGCCGCCGTTGGCGGTATAGGCCCAGCCACCCTTCCGGAAGTTGGAGGCCACACTATCAAACTGTCGCCAACCGATCGACATCCTGGCTGGGTTGGATGGGTCGACCGTTATCGACGGCTCGTTTGCGGCATCGCCAACGATGTTCATTTCTTTCCCATCGAGATTTACCTGATGACTTGCGAAGGGGCCGTGCACCGAAATCCTGCGCGGCGAAGTATCGGTCCGAAAGATAAACCGTGGAGCATCCTCGTATTTCTCGAGCTCCTCGGCCGGCAGCGGTTTGGCCTGCGGAGTCTGACCCAAGGCGAGGGCAAACAGACCGGGAAAAAGCAGGAAAATCAGCGAACCGATTTTACGCATCGCCCATCATTATAGGGCGAGCTGAGCGGATGAACAGACTCGTTTTTGTCGAGGGCGTCCGCACTCAAGCGTCACGGTCCGCGATCGTAAATTTCCACGACCCCAACGCCAGTGCCGTTGTTTACTCCGGAAAGCAGCGCGGTGTACAAGCCCGGCGGCAACGTCGCGGCAATGCCCGATTCCAGATTATTCGTCGGCGCGAGGCCGGCGCTGATCAGTTGCGAGGCTTGATCAGAATTCTCCTGCCAGTCGTTATTCGCGAAGATGAGCGATCCATTGCTGTCACGAAGCTCCAGGATGGGATTAGCCAATGGATTGGTCACGCCCGATGAAGCCAGACTCGGACCGATCCCACGGATAATCACGCGATCCGAGGCGCTGTTGTTGCCTCCAAGAATGAAACCGGCGATGACAATGTCGTTACCGGTGCTCACGAACGCGCGCGTGCTGATGTTAGCGAGCTTTGATGAGTCGCCGGCGGCGAGATCGTAAACTTCGATCAGGCCGACACCGGTGGTGTTGTTCTTCCCAGTTACGACAGCGGTGTACTGGCCGGGATCCAGCCTCGCCTCGATCGCCGATTCGAAGTCGTTGGTCGGCTGAAGGCCGGTCGCTTCGATTAGCGGCCGCTGGGCCGGATCATCCTTCCAGTCGTCGTTGTTGATCGTAACGAAGGCGCCCGTGCCATGGAGTTCGAGCACAGGATCGGCCAGCGGATTGGGAACGCCAAACTGGCTGAGCGACGGTCCGATGGCCCGGATCAGGACATGTTTGGTCCCGGTGCCGGTGATAATGAAGCCGCCGATGCCCACGTTGTCGCCGGTCAGGATCCGCATCCGGGTGGAGAGGTTAACCGCCTGAGACGCCGCGCCGGGCGTTGCCGACGCCGTAGGTGTCGGAGTAGCGGTGGGCGGAGGCGGTGTGGTCGCAACCGGAGTCGCTGTCGGAGTGGGTGAAGGTGTCGGCGTTGGGGTCGGGACCAACGTGGGATCGACGCGGACATAATAGACGTCCTGCTCCTGATTGAACGTCGCGGGATAGGCCACGTTACCGCCTCCGTTATCGGAAACGATCGTCATGTAGTCACCGATCTTGTTTTGATTGGGATAACCGAGAAACGGATTGAACGGATTGCTCACGGCAATGTCGGGCGACCAGGTATCGCCGCCGTCGGAGCTGTAGGAATAGAACAATTGCGAGTCGGTGTCATTGGCCGCATTGCGACTATCGAGCCAAACCACATCGATGCGTCCGTTGGGTGCGACGGCCATGGTGCCGAACCAATGCCATTTGTTGGGGTTAGCCGGGTTGGTATTGATCCGCCGTGGAGCGCTAAAGGTCTGGCCGCCATCGGTGCTCTTGGCGAACATGACGTCGCTGGCGTGGACGGTGTTTCCAAAAGTCACACTGGCTACCATGTAGATATTGTTATTCGTGCTGCCGCCCGAGTGATCGATGGCGAGGAAAGACTGTCCGACAATCCCAACCGGATTGATAAACCGGTTAATGTCGAGTACTCCCCCGAGGTCGACCTGTGTGACCTGATCGAAAGTGGGCACGACCTTCGAATTTTTTGCGTCGCTCGATCGAAGGCACCAGAAAGTTTGCGCGTTCGGGTTAAAGCCGCCGAGAAAGAGGTTGCCGCTGCTGTCGACATCCAAGGTCCCGAAGGCGGGAGTATTTGGTAGGTTAATGGGGTCCATCCAGGTCAACCCGCCATCAATCGAACGAGTGAATTGCCGCGTGTCGAAGCTGCTGGCGCCGCTTGTCCAGAATTGGTACTGAAAGCCATGCCCGGAGCTGTTGGTGTTGTTGTCGATGGTGAACCATTGCTTGTCGCCTCCGGTGGCGGGAGCGATGCGAGTCCAAGATTGGCCGCCGTTGAGCGATCGCCAGATGTCGTCCTGAAGTCCCGAGATGAGGCTTAGATAAAAAAAGGTCCCGGTCTCGGTGGAGAACAATACCGGGTCGCTCCGAAAAACGTTGCTGAGAGAGCCGGGGAAAGTCCAGGACACCCCGCCGTCGGTCGTGTAAGCGAAGCCCCCTCTGCGGAAATTGTTAGTCACGGTGTCAAACTGCCGCCAGCCGATCGACATCTTGGAAGGATTGGTGGGGTCCATGGTTATGGACGGCTCGTTGGCGGCGTCGCCGACAATATTCTCGCCCGTCGGCCCGATGTTGACCTGGTAACTCATGAAACCGCCGAACTGCGAAATCATGCGCGGCGAGGAACCGGTGCGCATGATGTAGCGCGGCGCATCCTCATATTTCTCGAGTGGCTCGGTCGGCCACGGTGTGGGCTGAATGGTTTGAGCCCAACCAGGAGCAAGCACGCCAAAAAAAAGCAGGAAAGTCAGTGACGTGATTTTACGCATCGGCCATTATTATAGGGAAACTGCGCGGATTGAACACACCCTTTTTATCGAGCTCCGTCCGCACTCCGCCGTCACTGGCCGCGGTGGTAAATTTCCACGACGCCCACACCTGTGCCGTTGCTCACTCCGGAGAGCAGCGCGGTGTACAAACCGGGCGAGAGCGTGGCGGCGATGCCCGACTCAAGATTATTGGTCGGCGCCAAACCTGCAGCGATGAGCTCGGCAGCCTGACCTGCATTATCCTGCCAGTCGTTGTTCGCAAGGAGCAGTGCTCCGTTGCTGTCCCGCAGCTCCAGAGTCGGATTTGCCAGCGGATCGCTTATGCCCGATCCAGTGAGGCTGGGGCCCAGGCCGCGGATCACCACCCTGTCCGGACCGGTGTTGGTTCCTCCGAGAATGAATCCGGCAATCACAATGTCGCTGCCAGTGCTGACGAACGCGCGCGTGCTGATGTTACCCAGCATCGACGGGTCGCCGGCGGCAACATCGTAAACTTCGATCAGGCCGACGCCGGTGGTGTTGTTCTTCCCACTGATGATCGCCGTGTACTCTCCGGGATCGAGCGTGGCATAGATCGCCGACTCAACGTTGTTGGTCGGCTGGAGACCGGTCGCCTCGATCAGCGCCCGCTGGACTGGGTCGTCCATCCAGTTGTCGTTGTTGACCGTCACGAAAGCGCCAGGGCCATGCAGCTCGAGCACGGGATCGGCCAGCGGATCGGGAACACCAAACTGGCTGAGCGAAGGGCCGACGGCGCGGATCAGCACATTTTTGGTCCCGGTTCCGGTGATGATGAATCCGCCGATGCCCACGTTGTTGCCGGTCAAAACCCGCATCCGGGTCGAGAGGTTGACAGCCTGGGATGCGGGACCGGGCGTTCCCGAAGGCGTAGGCGTCGGGGTGGTACTGGGCTGCGGAGTGGTGGTCGGAACCGGGGTTGCCGTGGCGGTCGGTGTAGGCGTAGCCGAACTGCCGGGCCCGACTTGCTGCACCGTGGAACCAGTGCTCAAGGCGAAAAAGGTGTCCGACTGGTAAGTGGCGGTCACCGAATGACTGCCTGGGCTCAAAGACGACGTGCTGAAGGAGCAGGTTCCGGATGCGTTCAAGGGCACCTGGGCTAGGACAGTGTTGCCCTCTTGAAACGTGACCATGCCGGTTCGGGCGGTAGATCCTGAGGGAACCGGCGTCACGGTTGCCGTGAATGTGACGCTCTGTCCGGCGTTTGATGGATTCGGCGACGACGTCAGGCTTGTAGCCGAGGCGCTGGGATGAACCTTTTGGACTAACCTCGCGCTTCCTGAGCTGAAATTAGCGTCTCCGTTATAGGTAGCGGTGATCAGGTGATTTCCGAGGAACCCGCTGCCCGCAGTAAGACTGGAAGTGGTAATGGCCGCCTGTCCTCCGCTGAGCGAAACGGTGCCGAGGGTGGTCGTCACCGCAGTAGTCCCTTGATACGTCAGGTCTTGAAAAGTGACGCTTCCGGTAGGAGTGGGTCCGGGCGTCCCCGTGTTCGTTACGGTAGCAGTAAAGGTGAGCGATTGCCCGACAACGACGGTCCGAACATCAGGCATGCTGGAGGTGACTACCACGCCGACTCCATTCACGTTGCCCAGCGCAAACATGGTGCCGCCGTTGAGCGTATAGATAATTCCACCGGGACCAATGACCGTGGGCACGTACGGCTCTCCGATCCCCTGCGTGAGTTTAAGCCCTTGGGAAAGTGAATTGGTCGCAAGGTCCCACCGGTAAATGTAACCGTCTTCACTCGGAGTGAAGATGCTGTTCGTGGCTGGATTGACCGCGGCGGTGTTGATGCACCACTCGCGCACCGCATAGGGGAACTGGGTTGAAAGCGCGCCGGGATCCGGAGTCGGACCGGTCACCGTGAGCACTTCACGCATCTCGACCAGACCGAAAGCGGACGGGTGAAAGTCGAGCTGGGTGTCGTTGGGATCGAGGAGCGCGATCCGGTTGACGCCGTCGCCATCGTCAAAAGCGTAGTTATTATACTTGGCAAAAATCAGATAGGACGAGGTGCCTTGATAGGAGGGAACCATGCTCGAAGGCACAATGGCGCAGGTATAATCCCAGCCAAATGCGCCCGGCGGCTTTTCCGTCGCGAGATCGCCGGTGAAATGGAGTAGGAATCCCCGGGAACCGTCGCCGGGAGTGCCGAAGAGCCCGAAGAAGACGTCGCCATCCGGGCCCACGGTGGCGGAGGAGGTGCTGTCGTCGGTAATTCCGGCTTCGCCACCATCCCGAGGGTCTCGTAAATGCACTTGGTACTTCGTGGCGAGAGTAGTGGAATTCAGGCCTACGAGATATCCGGCGCCGGTGCTCGATTGTTTCACGACCACATAGAGAGTCGTTTCATCGTTACTGAGGGCAGGGGCTGAGTTATGGTTATCGCGGTTGAAGGCGCTGTTATTGATGGTTGCTCCCGTTAAAACATAGGTGCCGTTTCCGTTCGGATCGATGCGGGCAAATCCGCTTTGAGTCGAGCTGATGGGCGCGGGCGCAGTCCCCTGCACTCTGAATCCGAAAAAGATGTTGCCGCTGCTGTCGGCCGTGATGGGTGTATTGACAAAGATCGCGGCATTATAGGCCGCCGCGTTGGCCTGGTAGTTGGCCAGCGTCGTGTAAAAAACTTCCTGGACGGCAGGACCGTGCGCCGCGGAATCGGGATTATCGATGTGATAAATTGTTCCGCCGCGACCGGCGTAGTAGAGGCGCGTGCCGAACGAGCCGGTGGTGACGACCGGGTTGTAAGTGGGGATCCAGCCGTGTGTGGGCAACACGTAATCGGTGGTGACCGTGTAGATCGAGGCGCCGCTCGACGTAAAAGCAGTTATCTGAAAGCCATCCGTAGCCGTCTTGATCGGGACCAGCACCGTGTTCGCGGCCGTGATCAGGGGCGGCGAATAATGAGCGCCGGTGAAGGAATTATGAAAATCGATGTCCGTCGACCAAATGATGCGATTCAAATTCTGAGCCGCAGGTTGGTAGATTGAAGTGTGTTGCGGGTTGCCGGCGAAGGTCGGAACGCTTTGGGACTGTTCGGGCGCGTCGATCGCCCCTCCGCTTTTTGCGTGAGCCCAATAAATCAGCGCCCCAAGGCTGAACAGCGAACAAATCCAGATTTTCCAAAAAGATCGTTTCATTTTTTTAAAAATTGCCGGCCGCCGCCCCGGCGACCGCAAACAGTCTCCCATAATTCAACGGAGTTACAATTCACGCTGGATGCATATTGATGGTAACGGGAACCGGGGAGCATTGGACCGCGGATTACGCGGATTTCAGCGGACGGAGTAATGGAGTGGTGGAGTATTGGAGTAATGGGAAGAGCGCGGAAATCCGAACACCGCTCTAAAAGGAAAGCGTTGATCGGCGCTCCCCATCCGTGAAATCCGCGTAATCCGCCGTTCCGAAATCCCGGGCCCTCGAATTGCTGCCGGAGAGGGCTAGTGGACGTTGTAAATTTCGACCAGCCCGATGCCGGTTCCGCCGTTAACTCCGGCGAGAATAGCCGTGAAAGCGCCCGGCAGCAGCGAGGCAACAATCGCCGCCTCCTTCGCGTTCTGAGGCGCGAGGCCGAGGGCGATCAGCTGAGCGGCCGACGTGGGATCGTCCGCCCAATTGTCGTTGGAAACCAGGGTCGCGCCATTGCCGTCATGCAACTCGAGGGTGGGGTCGGCCAGGACAGGGTTAAGGCCGAACTGGGCCAGCGACGGCCCAATACCTCGCAAGACGATGCCGGTGCTACTGTTCCCTCCCAGGATAAACCCGGCAATTGTGACGTCGTTGCCGGTCGTGACAAAGCTGCGGGTGCTGATGTTGGCTAATTGCGAGTCAGCCGTCTGGCCAACATCATAAATCTCGACCAGACCTACTCCGGTACCCTGGTTCTTGCCGGCCAGGATAGCGGTATAAGCCGAGCCGGGCTGAAGCGTCGCCACGAGTCCCGACTCCTTTGAGTTCTGGGGCGCGAGGCCAAGAGAAGTGAGCTGCGATGCGTCCGCCGCATTATCCTGCCAATCATCGTTTCCCTTGATGAGTCCGCCATTGCTGTCGCGCAGCTCCAGCGTGGGGTCTGGCAGCGCGTCGGTGATTCCGAACGCGCTGAGAGATGGCCCGATCCCACGGATGGCCACGTTCTTGGATGCGTTGCCGGTGATGATAAATCCGCCAATGCCGACGTTGTCGCCGGTCTGGACTCGCATCCGAGTTGAAAGGTTGAAGGCCTTCGCGGGAGTTGGCGTTCCGGCAATAAAAGCATTCCGCACCGATTCGGTGATGCTCTCCGACCCATTATTCCAGCCAGTGCGGTAGTAACCGCGAGCGCGGACATAGAAATTTTGTCCGACGGGGAAGGTCAAGCCGGTCAAGCTCCAGTTGCTCCCCGCTGCGGTGCCGTTGCCCAGGGGAGTGTAACTCATATTGTCGTCTGAATACTCAAAGGTAACCCGCGTGAACTGCGGGCTGGAGCCCCCGCGCTCCCAGGTAACGGTAGTTTCCGTTACGCCGAGGTGTTGCAGCGCGGCCGTGTCGTTGCTCAAACGAGCGAAGCGGTTGCGGGGTTGATTGCTCATGGTCGTGAAAACGCCGCCCGTGAAAATCTTGCCATCCGCCTGTAACCCGATTGACAGGACTGTCCCGTCCGCGATCGGGTCAAACGAATCAGCCTGGCCTGTCGTGCCATCGAGCCGCGCGATCAAACCGCGGTTCTGTCCGCCGATGTTGGTGAAACGGCCTCCCGCCAGGATCTTGCCGTCTGCCTGCGTGGCGATCGCGAAGACATAATGGTCCGCATTCGGGTCGAAAGAATCGGCCAGGCCCGTAGTGGCATCGAGCCGCGCGATGAAGTCGCGCGCCTGTCCGCCGATGCCGTTCACTCCGGTGAAGAAGCCGCCCGCCAAAACCTTGCCATCTGGCTGCACCGTGAGGGGGAAGACCCAATCGTTCGCATTCGGGTTGAACGAATCCGCCAGGGCAGTGGTGGAATCGAGCCGCGCGACGAAACGGCGTGCCTGCCCACCGATGTTGGTGAAAACGCCGCTGACCAGGATTTTTCCGTCTGCCTGGAGGACAGTCGATTCAACCTCCCCGTTCGAGTGTGGGTCGAACGAATCTGCCAAACCGGTGGTGGGGTCGAGCCGGACGATATAGCTGCGCGTTTGGCCGGCGATAACGGTGAAATCGCCGCCGACCAGGATTTTGCCATCCGCCTGCACGGCCACAGAGTTGACTTGGAGGTTTGCGTTCGGGTCAAACGAATCAGGCAGGCCGGTCGTAGGATCGAGCCTGGCCATGCGACTGCGAGCCTGTCCGCCGATGTTGGTGAAAAGGCCGCCCACCAACACCTTCCCATCTCCTTGCAGTGCAATCGAGAAAACGGCGGCGTTCGCATTCGGGTTGAAACCCATGTCGACCGTCCCATCCGTGTTCAGGCGTGCCATTCTATTGCGCGCCACGCCCAGGATGGAAGTAAAGTCACCCCCGAGAAGGATTTTGCCGTCCGGCTGGATAGCGGTCCCATAAACCGAACCACCCCCAACCAGGTTGAGATTGAGCGTCCGGTCGACTCTGCCGTCGATTTCCAAACGGGCGATGCGATTGCGCGTTAGTGGCCCACCGCCGTTCGCCGCGACGCCGGTAAAACCGCCGCCCACCAGAATCTTGCCGTCCGCCTGGACCGCGATTGCATTAACATCCGGGGAGGGCGTCGCTGTTGGCGCGGGGGTGGGAGGGGTTTGAGGAGCGGACGCCGGGGGTGCCCAGGACGGCAGGGTTTCTCCAACCGGCGCGTCCAGGCTCGGGCCGAACGCGTTGGGATTGAACGAATCAGCCAAGCCGGTTACGGGATCCAGCCGGGCGATGCGGTTGCGCGACTGTCCCCCGATGGTGGTAAACGCACCGCCGGCCAGGATCTTTCCGTCGGCCTGGACCGCGACCGAATTGACGTAAGAATTCGCGTCGGGGTTGAACGAGTCGGCCAGGCCCGTCGTGGGATCGAGCCGGGCAATGTAGTGGCGCGTCTGTCCGCCGATGTTGCTGATGAAATAGCCGCCCGCTAAAATCCGGCCGTCGGCCTGCACCGCGATCGCGTTGACAACACCGCTGGCGTTCGGGTTGAACGAATCGGCGACCCCGGTCGTCGGGTCGAGTCGGGCAAGCGATTTTCGCGTCTGTCCGCCAACGCTGGTGAAACCTCCGGCCACCAAAATTTTGCCGTCTGTCTGCACGGCAAGAGCGTAGACATAATTGTCCGCGTTTGGGTCGAACGAGTCAGCCATTCCAGTAGCAGGGTCGAGCCGGGCGAGGTGATGGCGCGTCAAGCCACTGATGGTGTCGAAAAAACCGCCCACCAGGATCTTGCCGTCGGTTTGCACCGCGATGGACGAGACAAAACTATTCGGATTGGGGTTGAACGAATCGGCCTGGCCGGTCGTGGGATCGAGCCGCGCGAGCTTATGGCGCATCTGCCCGCCGATGGTCGTGAAATCGCCGCCCACCAGGATCTTGCCGTCCGGTTGCACGGCGAAATCATGGACCGGAAAATCCGCGTTCGGGTCGAAAGCCGAATCGAGCGAACCGTCTGGGTTCAGCCGGGCAATCTTGTTGCGCGTTACGGCCGGCCCGCCATTGGGCGAGAGGGTGGAAAACGCTCCACCGAGAAGAATCTTCCCGTCCGGTTGGAAAAGGACGGCGTAGATGGTGCCATTCGCGTTCGGATCGAAACCGTCTAAAGCCAGAGGTGGCGTGGGTGACCCGGAGGGAAGGACCGTAGTGGATGCCGTAGCGTAGTTGTTTCCAGATGAGGGATCGTGACCGGAACCGAAGGCCGAAACTGCATTGTCCAGCGGTCCGGCCTGCCTGGGCG
This sequence comes from Chthoniobacterales bacterium, assembly GCA_035274845.1. Lineage (NCBI taxonomy): Bacteria > Pseudomonadati > Verrucomicrobiota > Spartobacteria > Chthoniobacterales > Chthoniobacterales bacterium. The sequence goes on along the minus strand of DATENU010000007.1, from coordinate 115,935 downwards.
ATACCACCAGCGTCACCGTCGCGCTGTTGAAGGGGAGGAGGCTGCCAAGGTTGCAACTGACCTGTTGCTGCGTGCCGGTGCAGCTACCCTGACTTGTGGTCACAGAAACAAAATTGACGCTTGTCGGCAAGGCATCGCTCATCTGGTTAGAGGCCGATTCGTCCCGACCAAAGTTCATTACAGTTATGGTGTAGGTCAGGTTCTGGCCAACCGTGACGGGGTCGGGGGAGTCCGCGATACTTACAGCGACATCGGCCTCCGGCCCCGGTGTGGGCGTTAGTGGCGGGGTGGGTGTCGGGGATGGTGTCGGCGTCGGCGGAGGTGGCGTCGGAGTTGGACTTGGCGTTGGAGTTGGACTTGGAGTCGGTGTCGCTTGCACCGGCACCATCGCATAGGCGTGAGTCTCGCCGTTGTGGACGCCGGTTCCGACGATCACGCCACTGTCACTGATCCCGAGCGCCGAGGACGAAGTGTTCATGTCCAGGTCCCAACCCGAACCGGCCGGGAGCAGGTCGGCGAGCCGATAGGTTGTAGTTCCATCCCAGAGGAAGGGAATCGAGAAGGCTGAGGAATCCTGGCCGACTACCCAGCCTGCTGTGTTTACTCCTCGCGCCGACCCCTGGGTGGTTCCAGCGGCCAGAGGGATCGCCACCATTCCCGTGCCCGTCGACCAGATGAAAGGCAGGCCGGAGCCCTGGTTCATCATGCTCGAGCCGACGACGTGGCCGCCGTTCCCAACCGCGAAGGCGAGCGCTCCATTGGCGCCCGGCAACGCGCCGACTTCGAACGCGGATGCGTTCCCCATGTCGTACACGATCCCAACGTTTCGCGCGGCGTTGTTGGGATCGATCCCCTGGCCGACGATCCGGCCGGAATCGTTGATGCCGAAGGCGGTGAGAAAGAAGCAACCAGTCGCCGTCGTCTGGGTGATCACGGTGGCGGTGGCGCCGTCATAAATCACAGCTTGCTGAAAGCTTCCGGCGTCGACCGAACCGACCGCGATGCCTGAGGCGTTCACGCCGTTGGCGTCGCCGAGAGTTTCGCCGGCGGGAAGAGGAAGCTGCGAAACGACGCCGTTGTTCCAGATCACCGGCAAACGGCTCGAGCCGAAGAGAGTCGTTGCCGCCGTGCCCACCACGATCCCGTTGTCGTTCGCGTCGTTCGAAACCGCGTGGTTGCGCCCGGCGAGATTTGGCAACCCAACGAGCCCGCCGCCGACGGTCCAGCTGAAGGCCTGACTCGCGTTGCTGCGGACCGATCGCCCTACCGCGACACCTCCCGGAGACGCGCCAAAACCCTGGGAAGCGGTGTCACCCGCCTGAATAACCCCGATGTCGAAAATTTGATATTGCGGAGTGTCGGCCGCGGCGATCGTTGCGATCGCGCTCCAGACCACAACCCGAGAAAGCTTGGCGAGCATTCGCATGGCCGATTATGCTCGGCTGGGTCGTCGATCGACAAGAAGAAAGCGTAAAAACGTCGTGGGGTCTGTTTCCGATTTAAAACTTTTCGAAATTTGATCTTTGTTTCGAATTTCGAGTTTCGAGCTTCGGATTTCCCCGAATGCCATCGGGGCTAGTGGACGTTGTAGATTTCGACCAGGCCGATGCCGGTCCCGCCGTTAACTCCGGCGAGAATAGCGGTGAAAGCGTCCGGCGGCAGCGAGGCGACAATCGCCGCCTCTTTCACGTTCTGAGGCGCAAGGCCGAGAGCGATTAGCTGAGCAGCCGACGTGGGATCGTCCGCCCAATTGTCGTTAGAAACCAGGGTCGCGCCGTTGGCGTCGTGCAACTCGAGGGTGGGATCGGTGAGGACTGGGTTGAGGCCGAACTGAGCCAGCGATGGCCCGAGCCCGCGCACCACGATTCCCGTGTTGTTGTTCCCTCCCAGGATAAAGCCGGCGATCGTGACGTTGCTGCCGGTGAGGACAAAGCTACGAGTGCTGATGTTGGCCAATTGCGAATCAGATCCCTGGCTGACATCGTAGATCTCGACCAGACCTACTCCGACACCCTGGTTCTTGCCGGCCAGGACAGCGGTATAAGCGGCGCCGGGCTGAAGCGTCGCCACAATTCCTGACTCTTTTGAGTTCGAGGGCGCGAGGCCCAGAGCAGTAAGCTGCGCCGCGTCCGCAGCGTTATCCATCCAATCGTCGTTTAGCTTGATCACTCCACCATTGCTGTCGCGCAGCTCCAGGGTTGGGTCGGAGAGCGAATCGCTTATTCCGAACGCGGCGAGAGATGGCCCGATGCCGCGGACCACGACATTCTTAGGCGCATTGCCAGTGATAATGAAACCGCCGATGCCGACGTTGTTCCCGGTCTGCACCTGCATCCGCGTCGAGAGGTTGAGCGCCTTAGTTGGACTCGCTGGGGGAGTGGGGGAGGGCGTTGGCGTGGGAGCGATCGTCGCAGTGGGAGTAGGACTCGCTGGAGGTGTCGCGGTGGGCGTTGCTGTCGGAGTGGGAGTAGGAGTCGCTGGGGGTGTTGGTCCCGCCTGTGCGCAATATTTCCCGCCGGTATTCCAAAAGTTGGGTAAGGACGGCCCGTAGGAATCCGGGCAAGGAACATCACCGTAACTTCCACCCCAGACTATCATTTGATGACCGGTCCAGACCTCGGTCTGGTCGTTTCGGCCCTGGGGCGCGCCCGTCGTCTGGATGGGAGTCCAGTTATCGAGGGTAGGATTGTATCTTCCTCCATCAGTGAAAAGACAGCCAGAGCCGCTCGAGGGAGCGCCGCCCCAGACGATCATTTCCAGGCCGGTCCAGACCGCGCTGTGCCCATATCGGGGGGCAGGGGCATTGGTAATACTGGTTGGGGTCCAGCTATCCGTCATGGGATTGTACCTCCCACCGGTGCTGTCCGGAAGCGAGCCACCCCAGACGATCATCTCACTGCCGGTCCAGACCCCAGTCTGAGCGGTCCGGTCAGCGGGAGCATTGACGGTACTCATGAGCGTCCAGGTGTCGGTGCTGGGATTGTACTTCGCGCCGGCACCGGCAGGGGCGCCGCCACCCGTACTGCCGCCCCAGATGATCATTTCCGTGCCGGTCCAGACGGCAATATGATCGTGTCGGTCAGTGGGAGCATTGACAGTACTCGTCGGTGTCCAGGTATCCGTGCTGGGGTTGTATTTCGCGCCGCCAGTTGCAAATCCACCCCACACGATCATTTCGCTCCCAGTCCAAATGGCCGTGTGTCCGTCCCGGGACGCCGGGGCATTGGTAAGACTCGTAGCTGTCCACGTATTGGTGCTCGGATTGTAGCGGCCGCCAGGTATCGCGCCCGTTGGTCCACCCCAGATAATCATTTCTGTGCCGGTCCATACCGCCGTGTGGCCGCCGCGGGCCGAGGGTGCGTTGGCGGTGCTGGTGGCCGTCCAGCTGTCTGTGACCGGATTGTATTTCCCGCCCGTGTTGGTGAAAACTGGCCCGGCGCTCACCAGGCCGCCCCACACGATCATCTCGTTGCCCGTCCAGACGGCGGTGTGGGAGAATCGAGGAGAGGGCGCGCCCGTAGTAGTGGTGGCTGACCACGTATCAAGAACACAGAACGGTGTGGGCGTAGGAGTGGGCGGGACCGGTGTGGAACTGGGTGTTGGCGTGGACGTTGGCGTCGGGGTGGGGGTATGGCATTCGCCGAAATATGTTAGGTAGATCGTGTCAATCCTCCACCCGTCGCCTGCTACGCTGCAGTCGGTGGCCAGGCGGAAGCGTAAGCGGAAGGACCCCCCAATATTCGATACACTCAAGGTCGAATAGACATAACCGTTTGAGTTACCAGTCCATGCCCGCCGGCCCGCTATGGGACTAAGAAAATCGTTCGAGATCGTTCCATTGTAGCCACAACCCCCGCAGGCTTGGAAGGCATCGACGAACGGGCCACCATTTATCGAAATTTCGAGGACAGCGCCGTCAAACCCACCTTCCAGATCGTAGCTGTGTCTGAAAGTCAGTTGATGGGCGCCACTAAGCGGAGGGGAAACGAGCATTGAATCCGTGACGCAGCCCAGCTCGTCATGGAAAGCGGCATTGGGGTACGAGTCGAACCCGATACCGGTAGTAACCCAGTCTGTAGCGGCGGCACAGGTCCCTGCTGGCTCGCAGCTAGCCGGGCCGGCAGTGGAAGAAGTGCTCCAACCAGGAGGCAAGGCGGGAGGCGCGACGTTGTCAAAGTATTCCCGGTAAACTATCTGGGTGCACCCATTCACAGGGGTGGGGGTGGGGGTGAGTGGTGGCCCTGCGGTAGGCGTAGGAGTGACCGTAGGACTCGGTGTTGGCGGAAGCGTAGCGGTAGGCGTCGGCGGAGGTGTCGGGATCGGCGTTGCCGTCGGTGTTGGGGTGGGCGTCGGTTCTTCGACTGGCCCTCTCCGCACAAATTCCATGGTGCTTTGCGAGCCGTTGTCACGGCCGCTCCGGTAATAACCCCGAGCCCGGATAGATAAAGTTTGGCCGCCGGAGAGATTCAACCCTGTCAGGATCCAGTTGTTCCCTGCCTCTGTTCCATTGCCCAGGAAAGTATAGTTCGTCCCGTCGGTTGAGGACTCGAAGGTAACGCGGGTGAATTGCGGGCTGGATCCGGTCTGCGTCCAGCTGATGGTGGTTCGGGTTACGGAAATTTCCTGAAGCGCCGCGGTGCTGTTCGTTAGGCGAGCAAAACCATCTCGGTCCTGTCCGCCGATCATATTGAACTGGCCAGTAGCCAACAGCTTGCCGTCGCCCAGAAGGGCGAGCGAGTGGACCACGTCGTTTGCGTTCGGGTCAAACGAATCCGCCAGCCCAAAAGAGCCCTCGAGCCGCGCGATGTGATTGCGCATCTGCCCGCCAATGCTCGTGAAACTGCCGCTTGCGAATACCTTGCCATCCGCCTGGAGCGCGATCGACTGGATGACGTCGTTTGCGTTTGGGTTGAACGAATCAGCCAGGCCACTGCTCGCTTCGAGCCGGGCCAGGTAGTTGCGCGTCTGGCCGCCGATATTCGTGAAAGCTCCTCCGATCAGGATTTTGCCACCGGGTTGGAGCGCCAGGGAAAAAACATCATCGCTTGCGTTTGGATCGAATGAATCAGCGAGACCCGTGACGGGATCCAGCCGGGCGATATGGTTGCGCATTGCCCCGCCGATGCTGTTGGCGCCATGGAAGGCGCCTCCTGCTAAAACCTTGCCATCGGGCTGCACCGCGATGGAAAAAACGGTATCGTTTGCATTCGGATCGAACGAATCGGCGAGGCCCGTGACGGGATCAAGCCGGGCGATATGGTTGCGCAGCGTTCCCCCGATGCCGGTGAAGGCGCCGCCGGCCAGAATTCCTCCGTCGGCTTGAACGACAATTGCCTGGACAGAATCGTTCGCGTTCGCGTCGAATGAATCCGCCTGGCCAGTAGCGGGATCGAGACGGGCAAAGCGGCTCCGGGTTTGGCCGCCGATGTTGGCAAAAGTGCCGCCAACCAGGACCTTGCCATCGGCCTGGACGGCGAGGGAAAGGACATTCCCATCGGCATTGGGATTGAACGTCGGATCGAGTGTCCCGTCGGAATTAAGACGGGCAACATTGTTCCGCGCCATTCCCAGAATGGTCGCAAAACTGCCACCAATAACGATTTTCCCATCCCGTTGCACAGCGGTAGCGCTAACGTCGGTGCCCGCAATACTGAGCTTCAGGGTCCGATCCGGCCGGCCATCCCTCTCCAGCCTCGCAATGGAGTTTCGTGGCAGGCCACCAACGCTCGAGAATAAACCACCGACCAAAACCTTCCCGTCCGCCTGCTCCGCGGCGGAATTCACCAGCGCAGGGATGTTTGGGTCGAATGAATCAGCAACCAGGCCGGTAGAGGCATTGAGCCGGGCGACTCTTCCGCGCGTTTGCCCGCCTATGCTTGTAAAAGCGCCGGTCGCTATCACGGTGCCATCCGCCGCGAGTAAAATTGAGTGAACGTTCCCGTTTGGGTGCGGGTCAAAATTATCCGGCAAGCCGGTGGTGGGATCGAGCCGGACCAGATGGCCGCGCGGTATGCTCCCAAGGCCGAAGAACTGACCGCCCACCAAAATCTTGCCATCCGGCTGCACGACAAGCGCCCAAATATCGGAGCTCGGATTCGGGTTGAACGAATCCGCCAAGCCGGTCGTGGGGTCGAGCCGGGCAAGATAGTTGCGGGTCTGTCCCCCAATGCTGTTGGCCCCAAAGACCATGGAAAAATGACCGCCGACTAAAATCTTTCCATCTGCCTGGACTGCGATCACATCGACTTCCTGGTTCGCATTCGGGTCGAAAGAATCGGCCAATCCGGTCACGGGGTCGAGTCTGGCGATGCGATTGCGAGTCTGTCCGCCAATACTATTCGCTCCGGCGAAACTACCCCCCACCAAAATCTTTCCGTCCGCCTGGACGGCAAACGTAAAGACGGCGCCCCTCGCGTTAGGGTTGAAAACCGGGTCGAGGCTGCCATCCGGGTTTAGCCGGGCAACCCCATTGCGCTGCTGACCGCCAACTTGCGTAAAGTAGCCGCCGATCAGAATTTTGCCGTCGGGTTGGAGGAACATCGCATTGACAGAGTCGTTCGCATTCGGGTCGAACGCGGTGTCGAGGGTGCCATCTGGGTTGAGCCGGGCGATCCGGTTGCGCGTAACCGGTATGCCGCCGTTGGGGGAAAGCGTTGTAAAATCTCCGGAAATCAGAGTCTTGCCATCCGGTTGTTCAATGATCACGTGAACTCCGCTGTTGGCGTTCGGATCGAAACCGTCGAGAGCGGATTGTCCACGAACCATTGCCACACTCGCGGCCAGCAGCATCGCGGCCGAAGTCAGGAGAAGTCCGGCTTTCAGATTCAGATCAAGGGCAAAGGGGTGAATGCCGGATTATCTCTAAGTGGTGGACGCCATACAAGACCTAAAATTTGCGTGGAATGTGCGGTCGGTTCCCAAGAGCCGAATTCAACCGGGATCCTCCTCCGCCGAGGCTATGGTGTGACGGGCGACACTAATTTCACGAACGGCAAGCGGAAGCCAAATTTTGCGGCGACGTTTGGATTTCCCTTCTTTCCCATTACTCCACCACTCCATTTCGAGGGAAATTGCCGATAAGGCGCCTTCTTTCGTCCGCTCCGAGCGCGTCGACGGAGCCGTTTCCCCAAACCCTTCGTGGCTAGCGAACGTTATACAGCTCAACGAGACCGATGCCAGTGCCGCCATTTTTCCCTGCGAGGATGGCAGTGAATGCTCCCGGCGGAAGCGAAAGGACGAGCGCTGATTCTTGCGAGTTCTGTGGAGCGAGGCCCAACGCAATGAGCTGCGCCGCCGAGCCGGAATCGTCCTGCCAGTTGTCATTGGAAACCAAAGTGGCGCCATTGCTGTCACGCAATTCGAGAGTGGGATCGAGCAGCACGGGGCTGAGACCGAATTGAGTGAGCGACGGCCCGATGCCCCGCGCCACCATGTTAGTGTTAGAGGTCCCTCCAAGAATGAAGCCACCGATCATGACATGGTTAGCGGCCTGGACAAAACCGCGCGTGCTGATGTTGGCCAGCTCCGAGTTCGCTGCCCGGTCAACGTCGTAGATTTCGATGAGACCTACACCTTCAGTCTGGTTTTTTCCGGCCAGGATCGCGGTGTAAGAAGCGTTGGGCTGGAGGGTCGCCATGAGTCCTGACTCTTTCGGATCCTGAAGCGCGAGACCGTGGGAGATGAGTTGGGCTGCGTCGGCGGAGTCGTCCTGCCAATTGTCATTGGGCTTGAGCAAGAGGCCTGAGCTGTCGCGGAGTTCCAAGGTCGGGTCAGCGAGGGCGTCGCTTATTCCAAAAGCGTTAAGGGAGGGTCCGAGACCGCGGACGGCCACAGTTTTGGGGGCGTTACCGTTGATGATAAAGCCGCCGATTCCGACGTTGTTACCGGTCTGAACGCGAAGACGGGTGGAAATGTTGAGCGGCTTTGCCTGGGATGGAGAAGGGGTTGGAGAAAGATCCGGAGTGGCTGTAGGCGTCGGGGTGGGAGTTTGACTTGCGTCTGGAGGCGCCGTGGGCGTTGGCGTGGGAGTAGGAGAACTGGGTGTCGGACTGGGAGTAAAAGGAGGGGTTGGTGTTGGAGATGGGATGGGCGAGAACCGCTGCCAGTCTGGGTCAATGTCAGGAACAGTGTTGATCGTCAGCCGGCTCGGATTGGAGCCGTCCGCGTTCATGACGTATATTTCGCCACCACCGTCACGGGAACTATAAAAGCCGATCTGGCTGCCGTCTGGCGACCAGGTAGGCTCGTCATCATATGCTGAATTGTTCGTTATTCTGGTCGGATTAGCGCCATTTGCATCCATGACGTAGATTTCGTCGTTACCGTCGCGGAGGCTAGTAAACGCGATCTTCGTGCCGTCCGGTGACCAGGCCGGGTCTTCATCAAAGGCCGGGTTATTCGTTATTCTGGTCGGATTGGCGCCATTTGCATCCATTACGTAGATTTCGGCGTTGCCATCCCGAGAGGTGACAAACGCGATCCTGGTGCCGTCAGGCGACCACGCCGGACTCCAAGCGTTGTCCGTCAGGTGGGTTAAATTCGAACCGTTAACATCGATAATGCAGAGATCTTGGACCCCCGAGCGGTAGCGGCTAAAGGCGATTCTCTGGCCGTCAGGGGACCAGGCCGGATTGGAAAAATCGTCTATGCCGTTGCCCAGGGAGCTGCCACCCCCACCGGCCGCACCCATTATCACAATAATGCTGGCTGTCTGGTTACCTGGGAACTGCGGCACGGGATAGAAACTAAATGCGATCTTTGTCCGGTCCGGCGACCATTTTGGGTTATATTTGTTTGCTCGATCGTTGAGGCCGGAGAGGGTAAGGCGGGTTCGATTCGCGCCGTTGGAGTCCATGACATAGATCTCATAGGTGCTTTCGAATGTTTGGGTGTTGCTGGAAAAAACAATCTTGCCAAATGGAGTGGGGGTTGGAGTTGGCGTAGGTGGTGGCGGACCACTGCAAGTGCCGTTAACGTTGAATACGAAATGGACGTTGGTGAATCCGGCGGTGGTGAGATTTTGAGGTTCCGACCACCCGCAGGTGGTCGAGCTGAGGTAGCTCGGCCCCGTTTCCGCGCTCGCGTTTGAGCCGACGAAAAACAGGCGGCCATTAGCCTGCCCACTGGGCACAGAGACTTCCATCACCAGCTCGGGCGTACTGGCGGGTACCGTCGCCACTAACGGTACCGTGACGATGGTCCCCGATTGGTCGCTAGTCAGGTTAACGGTCGTTGTCGCAAGCTGGGTTCGGACCCCGCCGGGGAAGAAGCCAATTTGAGTGTATAAGCGTATCGTCACCGGCTGAGTCTGGTTTACCGATTCCACGCCAAAAGAAACCGATGTGATATCGTATTGCGCCAGAGCTGTGAAAGCGGCCATGTTAAATGCGCGCCAGTAGCTATTGGCGGCCTGCCAGACGCCGTTGTTGCAGGAGACGGAGTTACCGGGAGTAATTTCCTGGCTCGTTGAATGAGTGATCGCCGATGGACACGCAGGAGTTGCCGTGGGCGAAACAGTCGGGGTTGGGCTGGGGGTAGGTGTGCTTGGTGTAGGCGTTGCTGTCGCTGTCGGCGTCGTGGTTGCCGTTGTTGTGGGTGTAGCGGTAGCGGTGGGCGTAGCAGACGGAGTTGGAGTTGGAGTTCCAGCCGGCGTCAGAAACACATTCCGCACTGACTCCGTAATACTCTGGTTGATACCGCAGCCGTAATAGCCACGAGCCCGGACATAAAAGTTTTGGTTTATGGGCAAATCTAAATTGGTCAGAGTCCAGCTATTGCCGACCGGCGTGCCCTCCCCGAGTGGAGAGTAACTGAGATTGTCCGTCGAATAGTCAAAACTCGCGTGGGCCAGCTGCGCACTTGAGCCACCGCGTTCCCAAGTAATGGTGGTTGAAGTGACGTTGAGACTTTGCAGGGCCGGCACATCGTTCGTAACCCGAGCGAGGCCCCCCCGCGACTGCCCGTTTACCGTGTCAAAACCGCCATTCAACAAGATCTTGCCATCCGGCAGGACGACAAAATTGGTGCCGGCACCAGAATTGGTTATCGTGTTGAAGAGGTTGAGATTAAAGGAATCCGCCAATCCATTGCTGGGATCTAGCCGCGCGAAGCCGTCGCGCGGCTGCCCTCCGATGCTGCTCTGCGCGCCCCCGACGCTGTAACGGTTTCGGAACCCCCCTCCTACCAAAATCTTTCCATCCGGTCCTCTTCCGATGGAACTGACCCCGCCATTCGCGTGAGGATCCCAGGAATCGGCCATCCCGGTGGTGGCATTGAGGCGGGCAATCCAATGGTGAGCTTGGCCGGCGATGGTGCTGAAGGAACCGCCTACTAGAATTTTGTCGTCGACTTTCAGGATGGTGCTAATGCCAGCGTCCGGGGCCGGGTTGAGCGAATCGGCCATTCCCGTTACCGGATCGAGCCTGGCCATCCCGACCCTGGCCTGGCCGCCGATGCTGGTGAAAGCGCCAGCTACCAGAATTTTGCCATCCGCCTGCACGAAAACTCCATCTATAGAATTATTCGGGCTTGGGTTGAACGAATCGGCCAGGCCGGTGGAAGGATCGAGCCTCGCGATACCCCTGCGCGATTGCCCACCGATGCTAGTGAAAATGCCGGCTACCAAAATCTTGCCGTCCGCCTGCGTTGCCAGGGAGTTAATGCTGGTATTTTGCACGGCTGGATTAAAGGAATCGGCCATGCCCGTTATTGGATCTAGCCTGGCCAATCCGAAGCGCGTTTGTCCACCGATACTGGTAAAAAGGCCACCCACGAGGATCTTCCCGTCTGGCTGGACCGCGATGCAACGGAGGTATTCATTGGAACTGGGGTTAAACGCGGTATCCAGTGAGCCATCCACATTTAGACGGGCTACGTCTGCACGCGGGACTCCCGCCACCAGTTCGAAATAGCCGCCAATGACAATTTTGCCGTCCGGTTGAACGGCCATGGCGCTTACAGTGGTGATGTTGAAGTTGCTGGGGCGCTGCAAGATGACGGTAAATGTTTGGTCGAGTTTGCCGTCGGTTTCCAGCCGGGCAATACGATTGCGAGTCACCAGCGGGGCGCCGTTTGGGCTGATGTTTTGGAAAACGCCCCCGATTAGAATCTTGCCATCCGCCTGCGTCGCGATCGCATAAACGATGTTGTTCGCATTTGAGTCTAACGAATCAGCGAGGCCGGTCGCCGGATCGAGTCGGGCGATTCGGTTTCGGGATTGACCGCCGATGCTGCCCGCTCCATTGAAAACCCCACCTACCAGGATTTTGCCGTCCAACTGCACCGCGATGGAATGGACTTCGTTATTGGCGTTTGGATCGAATGAGTCAGCCTGGCCGGTGTTGGGATCGAGCCGGGCGATGCGATTGCGCGATTGTTGGCCAATGTCAGTGAACGAGCCGCCTGCCAGGATCCTGCCGTCAGCTTGGAGGGCGATGGAGTTAACCGACCCATTCGCGCCAGGATCGAGTGAGTCAGCCAGGCCGGTCCCAGCATCGAGTCGTGCGATGCGGTTCCGTGATTGCCCGCCGATGCTATTAGCTCCGGCGAATGCACCGCCTACCAGGATCTTGCCGTCGGCTTGAAGCGTGATTGCATTAACATCGCCGTTCGCGTTGGGATCGAAGGAATCGGCCAGTCCAGTGGCGCCGTCCAACCGGGCGATGCGGTTACGCACCTGCCCGCCGATACTGGTGAAAAGGCCGCCGGCGAGGATTTTGCCGTCGCTCTGAAGGGTGATGGCTTTGACATCACCGTTTGCGTTCGGGTCGAACGAATCTGCCAGTCCGGTCACGGCATCGAGCCTGGCAATGTGATTACGCGCCTGTCCGCCAATACTGCTCGCCCCGCTGAACGAGCCTCCGACCAGGATCTTGCCATCTGCCTGCACCGCGATCGACAAAACGTTGCCATTCGCATTGGGGTCAAAGTCGGCATCAACAGTCCCGTCGTGGTTGAGGCGTGCGATGTGGTTACGCTGTAAGCCGAGGACATTGGTAAAGTCGCCGCCGATAAGAATTTTGCCGTTCGGCTGGACGACGATAACGCGAACTGTTCCGTTCGCGTTCGGGTCGAAGCCGTCGAGGGCGGATTGCCCGCGCACGGATGCCACACTGGCGGCCAGCAGCATTGTGACCGAAACCAGGTAAAATCCGGCCTGCCGATTCAGACCAAGGGCGAAGGGGTGAATGCCTGATTGTGTCCGACTGCTAGACCCGAGACAAGACACAAAATTTACGTGGAATATGCAGTGCTCGACGAGCAGACTTCAACCGCGGACAACACGGATTTTCACGGATAGGATGGACAGTTCGGATTCTTTTCATCCGTGTTATCCGCGTCATCCGCGGTTCAATAGCTTCGGGGCTAATGAACGTTGTAGAGCTCGACCAGCCCGATCCCGGTCCCGCCGTTCCTTCCGCCGAGGATAGCGGTGAAGGCGCCCGGGGGAAGCGACATCAACACGGCGGATTCCTTGGCATTCTGGGGCGCAAGGCCGACCGAAACAAGCTCCGAGGCTTGCGCGGGATTATCCTGCCAATCGTCGTTTGCGATCAGGAGCGTCCCATTACCGTCGTAGAGTTCGAGAGCAGGATCGGCGAGGATTGGATCAAGGCCGAGGCCAGCCAGCGATGGTCCAATCCCCCGAACCACGATCTCTGTCGTGTTGCTCCCTCTTCCGAGAACGAATCCGCCGATCATGACGTTATCGTCGGTCAGGACAAAGCCCCGGGTGCTCATATTGGACAGCTCGGAGTTGTTAGGTGGAGCGGTTGTGCCGCCACCTTGCGGCGCGCTATCGGCCGCCGCTGAAACAGCGACCAAAGTGAGAAGAACGACAATCCTGGAAAGTGCGCGCACAAATCGATTATGTTTTACGCCACGCTAATCGACAAGACTTTCGGCGACGATGGCGAGACAGATCGCCGCCGGCGGGTGGCAAGGGGATCGGCTCTGGACAATCGGCATTCGCAAATCGAAAATCGCAAATCCATCGTCCCCGTAGTTCAACGGATAGAACGGAGGTTTCCTAAACCTTAAATGCGAGTTCGATTCTCGCCGGGGACAACGAAAGTAAGAAGGAAGAAGGAAGAAGGCGGAAACCGGAGACGGAAGGAGCGAATAATGCATACCCGAATTTTCCTGGTCCGGCACGGGGCCACCGTGTTGTCGGCGGAAGACCGTTTCGCCGGCGCTACCGACGTGGAATTGTCCGATGAAGGCCGGGAACAGGTGCGGCGACTTGCGGTTCGTCTCGCAAAAGAAAAGATGGCCGCGATCTACGCGTCGCCGCTGGGGCGGACCGTTGAGACCGCGCAAATCCTGGCCGAACCGCACGGGCTCGAATTGCAACGACGCGACGGGCTCCGGGAAATTTCGCATGGCCGTTGGGAGCAAATGACTCGGAAAGAAGTCGAGCACGCTTTTCCGGAGGAAGCCGACGCCTGGGAGAAAGATCCATACACTTTCGCGCCCCTCGGCGGTGAGAGTGGGCTGGCGGTGACGGCGCGCGCTCTGCCCGTGCTGATGGATATTGTGCGGAATCATCCCGAATCGAATGTGCTCGTTGTTTCCCACAAGGCCACGATCCGGCTGCTTCTCAGTTCCCTGCTTGGCTTCGACCCGCGCCGATACCGCGATAATCTCGATCAAAATCCGGCGGCGCTAAACATAGTCGACTTCAAAAACGTGGTGAGCGCACGGCTGACGCTTTTCAACGATACCTCGCATTATGCCGCGGCTGGCCTCGCCATTCCGGAAGTTCCTACCTCGAGTCTGTCGAGGATTTGGAACGAGTAAAGGGATTGCAGATTGCAGATTGTAGATTGCAGATTTGCGCGCGGTTAGCAGCGATAGATCGAAGCCTCCCTCAATCTGCAATCTGCAATCTAAAATCTGAAATCCGCGCGCCTCCTTGCGCGCCGCGATCAATTCGCGAGATTCGCCGCCGCTCGCATGCTCACGATTTCTCAGGTCACAAAAGCCTTTGCCGGCCGCACGCTTTTTGAAGACGCGTCGCTCCAGGTAAACCGCGGCGATCGTGTCGGGCTCGTTGGACCGAACGGCGCCGGGAAATCGACGCTCTTCTCTCTTATCCTCGGCGAGGCTTCGCCGGACGAGGGGAAAATTTCGATCGAGAAATCGGCCACGATCGGATTTCTCCCGCAGGAACATGCTCCGGCAGGCGAAGAAACGGTTTTGGAATTGGCCAGCGCGGTTTCGCCTGAGTTGAGCAAGGCGCAGCGCATCATGAAAACGACGCCGGAAGATTCGGTGGAGCACCATGATGCGCTGCACATCTTCGACGAACATGGCGGCTGGCAGCTCGAGCCCAAGGCGAAGCGCATCCTGGCCGGCCTCGCCTTTCGCGAATCGGATTTTGATCGGCCTGCGCGGGCGCTGAGCGGCGGATGGGTGATGCGCGCCCATCTCGCGCGTCTCCTTGTCCAGGAGCCCGATTTGCTGCTGCTCGACGAACCGACCAATCACCTCGATCTCGAGTCGCTGGTCTGGTTTCAGGAATATTTGAAAAGTTATCCGGGCGCGATCCTGATGATCTCGCACGACCGCGAATTCCTGAATCAGCTGGTCGGTTCCATTATCGAAATCGCGCATCGCCGTTTGAATCGTTATCGCGGGAACTGGGACAGCTACGTCGAACAACGTGAAGCTCGCGAAGAACAACAGCTCTCCGCCTACAAGAACCAGCAGAAGGAGATCGCTTCCCTGCAATTGTTTGCCGACCGGTTTCGCGCCAAGGCGAGCAAGGCGGCACAAGCGCAGAGCAAACTGAAGCAGATCGACCGGATGGAGAAGATCGAGGCGCCGGTCGCGCGGGAGCGGACGGTCCATTTCCGTTTTCCGCAGCCGCCCCGGAGCGGGCATCGGGTGATTACGCTAAAGGCCGTCGATCATGCCTACGGCAATCTGGTGGTTTATCGCGGCCTGGATTTCGAAGCGGAGAGGGGACAACGGACTGTCCTGGTCGGTCCGAACGGGGCAGGGAAATCGACGCTCCTGAAATTGCTGGCTGGCGTCCTGCCTTTGCAAAAAGGCGAACGCGAGACCGGGCACAATGTGAAGGTCGGATATTTCTCGCAGTACCGGGTCGACATGCTGGATCCAAGGCAAACGGTGCTCGAAGCGGCGCGCGACATGCCCGACCCGGTTTCGGAGCAGGTTGCCCGGACGGTCCTTGGTTCGTTTCTGTTTCGTGGAGACGATGTTTTCAAGACGACGGCCGTTCTAAGCGGCGGAGAAAAAACGCGTCTCGCGCTGGTGAAGCTTCTCCTGGATCCGCCGAACCTTCTCCTGATGGATGAGCCGACGACGCACCTCGATGTGGGGAGCATCGATGCCTTGGTCGGCGCGCTCGCGCAGTACGAAGGCACGCTGATTTTTATTAGTCACGATGTTTATTTCATTCGCGCGGTGGCGAAGACGGTGTTGCACATCAACGCCGGCAAGCTCACGCCCTATGCGGGCGATTACGATTATTACCTGGATAAGTCGCGGGCGACCTCCGCTCGCGCCGGGCTCGTCGATCCGAATTCAGATTGTAGGGCAAGCGCTCCGCTTGCCTCATCTACCGCCACGGCAGGCGCAGCGCCCGCCCTACAAAAGCCCGGTATGCGCGAGGCGCGCGATCAACGCCGTGCGGAAGCCGAGCAGCGCAAAGCCGAAGCGAAACTGAAGCGCGACCACGAAAAGAAAGTTCGCGATTTGGAGATGCAGATTCTCAAACTCGAAGGCCGACAGAAGGAATTAACCGAAGAATTGGAAAAGCCCGAGACCTACGAGCGGGGCGGCGCCGCGACCCAATTGAACCGCGAACTGCTCGCGGTGACGGCCGACTTGGAACGCCTCACCGTCGAGTGGGAAAAGATGGGTGCTGTCGCGTAGGTGGATCGAGCGTTCCGTCGCTCGATATGCGGCCAAGTCAGAACCGCGCGCAGAGCGCCCGGTCCACCCACGGCCGCTGCGCCAACGGCGGTCATTCAATTTGAGCCTGGGGCGACGCCCCAGGGACTCCAGGTTCTTGGCTGAGCCCGAGCGCTGAAGGCGCGACTCTGAATCGCGCTTTCAGCGCTGAGATCTCCTGATCTTGAAATGCTGGGGCGCCGCCCCAGGCTGGAGATGAGGGCGCGCCTTTGGCGCTACAGAAGCGTCACGCGCGTTTGTTTTTGGCGACGCCGCGAACGTTCAGGAAGGCGAGGCCGAACTGGAGAACGACGAGGGCGTAGGCGCGGGCCGGCCAGCCCCACGCCACCCAGAGAACGTTGCTGAGCAGGAAAATCCAGAAGCCCCATTGGCGTCTGGTTTTCGATTGCTCCGCGACGAGCCAGGCCGAAAGCAGGGTCGCGATCATCGCCGGCCATTGCAGGTGTTGCATCCAGTCCACAGGAGTTAAACGCATCAGCGGCCTGTAGCGGCGGTCTCAGACCGTCGAAAGTGAATGTTGTAGCGGCGGTCTCAGACCGCCGAAACCGATTTGAGAAGAAGCGCCGGCGGTCTCAGACGCCGCTACAGAGCTCCCGCACGGTTTGGGTGGACCGAGCGCTCCGTCGCTCGATGAGTGCAGCGTCGTTGTGGAAATTTCGGTCGTCGCAGAAATCGGACGCGACAAAAATCGCGCGACGTAGCGCGCGATCCACCTACAGGAGTTAACGCGCACGGTTTGGGTGGATCGAGCGCTCCATCGCTCGATGAGTGCAGCGTTGCTGTGGAAACTCGGTCTTCGCAGAAATCGGACGCGACAAAAATCGCGCGACGTAGCGCGCGATCCACCTACAAGAGTTAACGCGCACGGTTTGGGTGGATCGAGCGCTACGTCGCTCGATGAGTGCAGCGTCGCTGTGGAATTTCGGTCTTCGCAGAAATCGGACGCGTCAAAAATCGCGCGGCGTAGCGCGCGATCCACCTTTGCGCTGCGATTGCTTCTTGGTATGGCAAAACGCCCATCGTTTTTTCCGAACGCGTTCAGTCTGCTGAAGCAGACCGGCGTGGAATGGTTGGACGACAAGGCGCCGCAGCTCGGCGCTGCCCTGGCCTACTACACGGTCTTTGCGCTCGCGCCGCTCGTGCTCGTTTTGCTCGCCATCATCGGCGTCCTCTTTCGCGACGATCCAGCGGGCGCCTGGAGCAGAGTGACCGAGCAGATGGGTTACTTCCTGGACAAGAGCGCAGTGCAGGTCGTGACCGACATCGCCGCGGAAGCGTCGAAACCGGGCAAGAGCACGATGGCCACCGTCATCGGGATCGCGCTCGCTCTTTTCGGCGCGAGCGGCGTGTTCGGCCAATTGCAGGATGCGTTGAACACGATCTGGGGAGTGAAAGCGAAGCCGGGCGAGGGGATCATGTCGTTTCTCCGGGCGCGTTTCGTTTCGTTCGCCATGCTGGGCGGAGTTTTCTTTCTCCTGTTGGTCTCACTGACCATCGAGGCGCTTCTGAAAGGGTTCAGTCATTATGTCCAGGGCGCTTTGCCCGGGGGATTGGCCATCGCGGTTTCGGTTTACCTTATCTTCGATTTCACTGTCGTCGTTCTGCTTTTCGCGATGATCTTCAAATTCCTTCCCGATGCGGAGATTCAATGGCGCGATGTCTGGATCGGCGCGGTCATGACCGCGATTTTTTTCGGGATCGGGAAATGGGCGCTTGGGCTTTATCTGGGGAGCGGCGCCGCATCGTCGGCCTATGGCGCGGCGAGCTCGCTCATCACGCTGTTGCTCTGGATTTATTACTCATCGCAGATCCTCCTTTTCGGCGCGGAGTTCACCCAGGTTTATGCGAACCGGGCCGGCCGCCGCGTGAAGCCCAGCGAGCACGCCGTGCCGATTGTGGCCAGGGAAGTCGAGCAGCCGCATCCGGACAAGCGCTGACGTTAGGTGGATCGAGCGCTACGTCGCTCGATGAGTGCGGCGTTGCTGTGGGAATTCGCCGTTCGAAGAATCGGAGGCGTCAAAAACCGCGCGACGTAGCGCGCGATCCACCTATCCTACCGCGTGGCGCGGTGGTTCCCCTCGAAATTGTATCACGATGTACCCGGCTGGGTTGAGACGGGCGCATTATTTCACATTCGCATTGCCCTCGATCGGGCGAAAAATCAGCCGGGTCTGACGAGCCCGGCGATCGCTGAATCCCTAATGGATTCCGCGCGCTTCTATCATCGTCGACGGCGTTGGTACATCACCATTTTCATGTTGATGCCTGATCACATTCACGCGCTGCTCTCTTTCGATCCCGACAAACAGATGAGTCGCGTGATTGGCGATTGGAAACGATATCAAACGGTCCAGCATGGAATTGCCTGGCAAAACGGCTACTTCGATCATCGATTGCGGGACGATGAACGGGGCGAGCAACTAGCAGCCAAGATCAATTACATCCGTCAGAATCCGGTCGCCGCGGGCTTATGTAAAAGGGCGGAGGATTGGCCATGGTGGATCGAGCGCTCCGCGCTCGATGAGGGAGAGGTAGTTGGAAATGCCGGTCGATGAACATGGGGGTCCCACAAATCGCGCGACGTAGCGCGCGATCCAGCTTTATCGAGGGACGTGGCGCTCGATCCACCTCTTGCAGTTGCAGCCGCAATTAGGCCGGTCGCCAATCGAGATCGCCATCGCGCGCAAGCATTGGCTCCGGAACCTCGCGAGATTCCGGCGATTGCGATGCCAGCTCGGGCTCGTCTTCCGCCTCCATCTCGTCTTCCCGGCCTTCATGGTGTTCCTTCGCGATCAGCATGTAAAGCGACGGGACGATAAAGAGGGTGAAGATGGTTCCAATGGTCATCCCGCCCACGAGCACCAACCCGATCGAATTCCGGGCCGCCGCGCCCGCGCCAGTGACCAGCGTGAGCGGGAAGTGACCCGCGACGGTGGCAACGGTGGTCATCATCACCGGGCGCAACCGAATGCGCGCCGCTTGCGCGATCGCGTCCAGTTTCGACAGGCCGGTCAATTGGAGTTTGTTCGCGAATTCCACAATCAGGATGCCGTTCTTCGCCACCAATCCCACCAGGGTGACGAGCCCGACCTGCGAATAGATGTTGAGGGTGGTGGTGAACGAGTTGGTCCAGAACTGACCGAACGGCATCTTGAGGAACGTGAACAAAAGTGCGCCGAACATCGCCAGGGGCACGGAGCCAAGCAGAATGATGAACGGATCGCGGAAGCTATTGAACTGTGCCGCGAGGACGAGAAAAATCAGGATGACGGCGAGCGAGAACGCGGGCAGAAACTTGCTGCCTTCCGTCCGAAGCTGGCGAGACTCTCCGGTGTAATCGATCACGTAACCTTTGGGCAAAGTTTTGGCCGCTTCGGTTTCGAGAAACTTCAGCACCGTCTCCAAGGGTTGCGCCGGCACGCCGCTGATGGTGACAGCGTTGAGCTGCTGCATGCGATTGAGCGAACGCGCCACCGTCTTGTGTTCAATGGTCGCCACCGTGCTCAAGGGAATGAGCTTCTTGTCCGGACCGGTAACGTAGATGTTTTGCAGCTGATCGGGATTCAAACGATCGACCCGTTTGATCTGCGGAATGACCTTATAGCTGCGTCCTTCGATGTTGAAACGGTTTACGAAGTTGCCGCCGATCGCAGCCGACATGTCCGCGCCGACCTGCTGCATGTCGAGACCCATGGTCGCGACCTTGTCGTGATCGAAAATGACCTGCGATTGCGGCTGATCAATCTTGGTGTCGAGATCACCGAAGCGAAACATGTTGGCCTGCATTGCTTTCATGAACAGGTCCCTGGCCAGTTCGAGAATGCGCGGCTGATCAGCCGTCGAAGCGATCACAAAACTGACCGGAAAGTTTTCCCCGCCCGGTAACGGCCGGGGCGCGGTGGGGAACATCATGATGCCCGGCAGGGCGCCGAACTTTTGTTGCAAGACCGGAAGGTAGGCGGCGGTGGGGGTTTTGCGCACACCCCATGGTTTTAGAAGCACGCCACCGAAACCGGAATCGGGAAAGGTGAGTTGAAAGGTGAATTGGGAGTCGGGCAAATCCTTCAGAATCCTGCCGGCCGCGTCCGCGTAACGAACCGTGTCGTCGATCGTCGCATTCGCTGCCGCGGTGACGATGCCGAAAAGAACGCCTTGATCTTCTTCCGGCGCCTGTTCTTTCGGCGACATCATGTAAAAAGCGACGGCGAGAATGGATAGTCCCGCCCACACGGTATAGACGGCGGGGCGAGCCTGGAGGGTGCGATCCAAATGCCGGCCGTACCAATCGCGGAACCGATCGAAGGTGCGATTCACAACTCCGGCAAATCCGTGATTGGAATGTCCCGCGCGCAAGAGATTCGCCGCCATCATCGGCGACAGGGTGAGGGCGACGATGCCGGAAATCACAACGGCGCCCGCCAGGGTGAGGGCGAACTCGCGGAAGAGCGCCCCGGTCAGTCCTCCTTGCAAGGCGATTGGGGTGTAAACCGCGGCGAGCGTCAGCGTCATGGCAATGATCGGGCCGACCAATTCGCGCGCGCCCAGAAGGGCGGCATTGAACCTCGAGAGACCTTCGCGTATATGGCGCTCGACGTTTTCAACCACCACGATGGCGTCGTCGACCACGAGACCGACCGACAAAACAATCGCGAGCAGGGTGAGCAGATTCAGGCTGAAGCCGAATGCCTGCATCAGGAACAACGCACCGATCAGGGAAATCGGAATAGCTACCACGGGGACGATGACCGAACGCACCGAGCCGAGAAAGAGAAAGATGACGACCACAACGATGAGCAAGGTGTCGAGCAACGTCTTCACCACTTCATGAATGGCGTCGTTGATGTAGGCGGTGGAATCGTAGGCGACATCCGCTTTCATTCCCGTCGGCAGCTCCTTCTGGATGGCGCCGAGCTCCGTGCGCACGCGTCGGATCACATCAACTACGTTCGCGTTCGGCAAAACCCAGATGCCCATAAAGACGGCCCGCTCGCCGGAGAAACGCACTTCCGCATTGTAATCTTCCGCCCCGAGGACCACGTCCGCTATGTCGCCCAGCCTGACCAGCGTTCCCTTCTCCTGCCTAACGACCAGTTTTTTGAATTCATCCGCCGTGTGCAGGTCGGTGTTCGCGGTCAGGTTTACCTGGAGAAGCGAGCCTTTCGTGCTCCCGAGCGCGGAGAGGTAGTTGTTGCGCGAAAGGGCGTTGCGGACATCGACCGGGCTGATATTCAGCGCGGCCATGCGTTCCGGTCTCATCCAGATCCGCATCGCGAAGGTGCGGCCGCCCAGGATGTCCGCCCGTTGCACGCCACCGATCGCGGTAAGTCGCGGTTGCACCAGGCGGACGAGATAATCGGTAACTTCGTTCGGCTCGAGAATGTCCGAAGTGAAGCTGAGGTAGCAGGACGCGATTTGGGAATCGGCGGGCTGAATTTGAATCACCGGAATTTCCGACTCCGGCGGCAGATCGCGGCGAATTGCATTGACCTTCGAGCTGATGTCGGACAGCGCTTTGTTCGCGTCGTAATTCAGTTTCAAACGCGCCGTGATCGTCGACACGCTCTGCTTGCTCGACGATTGGATGTAATCGATGCCGTCGGCCGCCGCGATCGCGCGTTCCAGGGGGGTCGTGATGAATCCCTGGACCAGTTGCGCGTCCGCGCCGACGTAGACCGTGCTCACCTGAATGGCGGCGATGTCGCTCCGCGGATATTGCCGGACAACCAGACCGCCCAGCCCTTGCAGGTTCGGAAACAGGATCGGGAGCAATGCTTTCGATCCGGCGATGAGGATAACGAAACTGACGACGAGAGCCAGAACCGGCCGGCGAATGAAGATGTCGGTGAACGACCTCATGCCTTAGGTGTCTGCAGGCTTGGGATTCAACTGCGGTTTCGGCGCGAGATCGTTGTTGATTACGACCGCCATGCCATTGCGCAATTTGAACACCCCGGTGCTCACGATCTGCTGCCCTGGCTCAAGCCCTTTGGTGACCGAAACAAAATCTCCGCGTGCTTCCCCGACCCGGACGAATTGCTGTCGTAACACCTGGGATTCTTTTCCCGTCTTTTCGTCCTTCTTATTCTCGATGACGTAAACCGAATCGCCGTAGGGCGCGTAGGAGATCGCGCTGCCCGGAACGACGAGTGTCTTCTGTTTCTCCGGCAATACCACTTCGACTTTGGCGAACATCCCCGGCCGGAGCATGTGGTCCTTGTTTTCGATCGTCGCCTGCAGGGTGACGTTTCGCGTCACCGGGTCGACCGAGGAATTGAGCGCGGTCAGTTTTCCGCTGAAGTCGCGCCCGGGCACGACGTCGGTTTGAATGCGCACTTCGAGACCGGCGGTCAACTTCGGCAGGTATTGCTGCGGCAGGGCGAAATCGACGTAGAGCGGATCGAGCGCCTGGAGCGACACGACCTGCTGGCCCGCCGTCACCATTTGGCCAACGTTCACCTGCCGGATGCCCAACTGTCCGTCGAACGGCGCCAGCACTTCCTTCTTCGAAATCATCGATCGCATGTTGTTGACGACGCCTTCCTTCTGTTTCGATTTCGATTCCGCGGAATCCAGTTCCGCTTTCGAAACAACGTTGCGCGTCGCCAGGTCGCGCGCCCGCGCCAGATCCGAGCGCGCCAATTCCAGTTCCGCTTCGGCGCTCCGCAACTGCGCTTCCTCCGACGAAGCATCCAGTCGAACCAGAACGTCCCCTCGTTTTGCTACCCCGCCGTTCTCGAATTTAACCTCGGCCACGGTGCCGGCCAGCTCCGCGGAAACGGTCGCGCCTTGCACGGCTGAGATGGTGCCGACCGACGAAAAAAGCGGAGGCCAATTCTCTTCGGTGACTTTCGCGCTCGATACCGTCGTAGGCGGCATCACCATCGGCGTCGACATCATCTTGCGGATTTGCAGCACCTTGATCCCGGCGACGGCCGCGAAAATGAGCAGTAATCCGGCAATCGCGGAAAGGAGCGGTCTGCCGCGGAAGAGTTTAGCGGTGCGACTTTTCACATTCGTTTCTTTCACAGGTCTGGCCACGTCATGCATAGACTGGTTCGCTTTCCGTCTTGAACAGGAGCCGCCAGAGCCTCCGGGTTACTTCGAGCTGATGCGTCCGGCGTTCGGCCGCTGTCATTTCCTGCGGCTGGAGAACGTCGAACATCAGCATCCCGCGCGCGACGGCGAAAATTAGTTCGGCCAACTCATGCGGTTGCAGGCCATGGGCTGCCCCTTGTTTGGCTTCAGGCGAACGCGCGATCAGGTCGGTCACGCCTTCCATCGCGGTGCGCAAAACGTCGCGCACCAGGTCGGCGACCTTGGAATTGCGGGAGGCCTCAGCGTAAAGATCCACGACGAAGGCCGACAGAACCTTGGGCGAATTCTCGCAGCAGTGGGCGGTGAACAAAATTTCAAGCGACTCAAAGAGAGTGGGGGCCTGTTGGGCCCGCTCGAGGAGATCGTGGATCTCCTGCTTGTGGCGGTCGGCCATGGCGGAGATGACGGCCTCCTTGTTGGCAAAATAGCGATAGATGAGGCCCACGCTGATCCCGGCCTCGGCGCTGATATCGTGCATGCTGGCCTGGTGAAAGCCGTGTTTGGCGAAGCAAACGATGGCAGCCTCAAGGATTTGGGTGCGACGATCGGGACCAATCTCTATTGGGTTCTGGGCCATGAGGAAGCAACAATGAATGAACGTTCATTCATTGTCAAATGGGCTCTTCTGTAGCCGTCGCCCGGCGGGCGACGCATCGTTTAGCGTAAACCCGCAGCTTCCTCTCTCGCGCCCCACAGGGACGCGTCTACAGAAGAGGCGCCTTCAAATAACCCAGGAACATCCGGGTCAGTTCTTTCCCCAGTTCTTCCGCCGACAGCCTCGGCCCGCCTCGTTTGTCGCCCGGCCGAATTCGTTCCTTCAAAGCCAGCGACACCAGTTGCAAGGCGATCCGAACCGCTTTCTGCGGCTGAGGGTGTTTGATCTCTTTCTTGTGCAGAAGGATCACGTTTTCGATGCCGGCCAGGGAACGCTCGCGCAGGTCGACGGCTCGGCGGCGAAAAGCCGAGTCGGGATGTTTCTCGGAATAGGAAATGACGGCCCGGAGGAGGCCGGGTCGCTGGCTGTAGGCCGCCACCATCCCGCTGACCAGGGTGCAGACCGCTTCTTCCAGGGATCCTGCTTTCCACCGGGAGGGTTGAAGCGCTTCGTCATTGGCCTGGATTGAGCGCTCAAAGAACCGCTCAAAGACTTCACGGAGGAGCCCGTCCTTGTCGACAAAGCGGCGATAAATGCTGGCGGGTGAGACCCCGGCCCGCCGCGCGATTTCCGGGACAGAGGCGCCTTCCAGGCCGCGCTTTTCGAGGACTTGCTCCGCCGCCTGGAGGAGGCGAACCGCGGTCTCCCTGCTGCGGGTTTGCTGATGCGCCGCCCGGGTTGTTCGTCTCATCGCGGCAAATCCTAATTGCCTTCCTGCAAATGTAAATGTAAATATCTATTTACATTCTTTCCATTTGTTCTATCAGTCTCATTGCCCGACAACGCACTTCCTCTCTATGACTACCGCCGCTTCCGCCTTCTCTCCTGCGACCGCCGCCCCCGCCGGGTCGTCCACCATCTTCGACAACGTCGCCGCCATTCTCCGCGACCGCTTTTACGAAAAGGAATTCCGCGAAGAACGCCTTCCCGCCTTGATCGAGAAATATCGCCCGAATTCCGGGTCGCCTTCCGACCTCAGATCGCAACGGGCCGCGGCCGAGAAACTCCTGTCTCAGGTTCCGGCTTCGCATCTCGGGCTGCTCTCGGAAGCGAGTTTCCATTACCTGGTCGCCGAACTAACCGGACAACCTCAGCCGACCTTCGGGTTCCAGTTGGTTCGAATTCAGGACAGCTACTTCACGTTCTTCGTCCTTGAAGGAGGGCCCGCTGCCCTGGCCGGGATTCATCCGTGGGAGCGGGTCGTTTCCATCGATGGGACGCCGACCGCGGAGTACCCCCGCCTTGATTGGGCCCAAAAGGACGCTTACCTGCCCGTCGATCGCGATCCGCCGATCCATTCCATCCTTGGTCGAAGCGATGACGAGATCTCGATCGTCCTTGAGCGGCGCCGAGGCGACCAACGCACTGTCCGCGTAAAGGCGCGTCCCTATTCCGCCCTGCAAGCCGCCCGGGCCAGCGCCCGAACGATCCAGGTCGGCGGCCAGTCAGCCGGCTACGTTCATTTCTGGTTCATTCATTCAACCGGCGTGGCCGAAATGCTGCGGGAATTGTTTGCCGGCGAATTTGCCGAGGCCGCCGGACTTCTCCTCGATCTGCGGGGGCGTGGTGGCAACGGCGTGGTCGTTCCCGACATCCTTCAGATTCTATCGGAATGGAATCGCCCAATTGTTGCGTTGACCGATCGCCAGTCGCGGAGCGCGAAAGATGCGCTCGCCTATGAGTTCAAGGAGCGGCACCTCGCCCTCCTCGTCGGGGAAAAGACGGCGGGAGCTGTGATTCCCGCCAGCTTCGCGCCCGTGGGCGAGAAGACGATGTTGATGTTTCCATCGTTCACCCTTGGCGAATACACCCGGAAACTGGAACTCCAAGGTGGCGTCGCGCCGGACATCCTGGTCGAGCGGGCGGGCCCGTATTCGGCCGGGGACGATCCGATCTTCGAACGCGGGAAAGCGGAGTTAGCGCGTCTTTTGGAAACCGCGCCGCGCAATTCGCGATCGATCAGTCCTGCGGGACCCATTCAGCCGCATTCGTCCCGGCCGGCGGCAAAGGAGCTGCCCGCCTTGTCCGAGCTAATCGAGAAAATGACGGACGCGCTGGGCGGAGAAAAGACGCTCCGCACGCATCTGCACCGGACGCTTCGGGGCACGGCTGAGCTGGTCGGTTTGCCGATGAAGGGCCCTTACCTGCAAAAAGCGAGCGCACCCAATCGCTCACTCATCGAGATGAATCTGGGTGACCTCCTGGTCCGGCAGGGCTTCGATGGCGCGATCGCATGGTCCGATACGCCAATGACCGGAAAGACGATCGTGACCGGCGCCGCCGCGGACCTGATTCAGCAACAGGCGCAGTTCTTTGGACCGCTGGATTTGGTCAACTTTAACCGGGAAGTGATCATCCTCGGCTTCGCTGTTTTTGACGAAAAACAATGCCTCGAACTGAAGCTCACTGGGCAGGGAGGCGGGATATCGTTCTTGTACGTGGACACTGAAACATTTCTCTCTGCAGGAACGAAAACGAGCGTCCCAACGCCGATCGGTCCCGTGGAGACTAAAACATATTTGAGGAAATACCGTGACTTCGACGGGTTCAAGACTGCGACTGAGATTTTCATCGAGAGCAGCGTGCAGCGGCAATTGATCAAGATCGACGAGGTGACTTTCGACGAAATTCCGGCTTCGGAATTTTCTCCGCCGGCGGATTCCAGGTGAGCTTCGAGGAGCGGCGATTTGAAATCGCCGTCAACTGCTGATTCGGCTGCGACGTTCGACGGCGGTTTCAAACCGCGCTCCTTGAAGTCTTGACGCGGTTCGACACGGATGGCCTCCTCATGGCGTGGAGCTTTCTTTGCCATCGGAATTGGTCGCCAGGTTTCCGTCCACCCACCGCTACCTGATTGGCGTTTCCGGCGGCCGGGATTCCGTTGCGCTTCTGGACGCGCTCCTCCACGCCGGATACCGGCGGCTTGTCGTTTGCCATCTCGATCATCAGTTACGCGGACGCGCCAGCATGGCCGACGCGAAATTCGTCAAAACTCTCGCGGCGAAATTGAAACTGGAATGCGAAATCGGCCGGACCAATGTCGCGGCGCTGGCGAAGCGAACCAGGCAATCGATCGAAACCGCCGGGCGCAACGCTCGTTACGAATTCTTCGCCAGAATCGCCCGGCGCCACCGTTGCCGGACCCTCTTTCTCGGCCATCACGCCGACGACCTCGTTGAAACATTCCTCCTGAATTTGTTCCGCGGCGCGGGACCGGCCGGGCTCAGCGCCATGCGGCCGGTCGCGACGCGCGAGGTCAATCGCCTTCAGCTCACAATCGTCCGGCCGCTCCTCGGGATCAGCCGAACTGAAATCGACTCTTATGTTAGAGAACGTGGCTTGAAATACCGCGACGACGCGACAAACGATTCCGTCGCCCCGATGCGCAATCGGGTGCGTCATCGGATCATTCCCTATATTGAGAAGGAACTGAACCGGAATGTCACCCGCGCCCTCTGGCGCGCGGCCACGATCGCGGCCGATGAAGCGGAGTGGGCCGACTCCTTGCTCGACGCCAGTCCAGCCGAAAGTCGCGATTTGTCGGTGAAGGAGTTGCGCCACGAGCCGCGGGCCCTGCAACGCAGGAGAATTCAGCGCTGGCTCCAAAATCGCGGGGTGGTCGATCTCGATTTCGACACGATCGAGCTGGTCCGAGCGTTGATCGAGCCCGACGCTCCCCGAGCAAAGACCAACCTGCCCAGAGACCGTCACGCTCGCCGCCGGGCGGGGAAGCTGTTTTTGGAGTAAGCCGCGGGAATGGAGTGTTGGAGTAATGGAGTAATGGAGTAATGGAGTAGCGCGACGAAACGAAATGACACCACTCCAATACTCCCGCACTCCATTACTCCAATGACCTCGCCAATTCGCGTCCGCTTCGCCCCATCGCCTACCGGCTATTTGCATATCGGCGGAGCGCGCACCGCGCTCTTCAACTGGCTGCACGCGAAACATACCGGCGGCGCTCTCGTGTTGCGAATCGAAGACACTGATCGGGCGCGGAACACGGAGGAAGCCGCCCGCGCCATTTACGACGGGTTGCGGTGGCTCGGCCTCGACTGGGATGAAGGCCCGGAAGTCGGCGGGAATTTCGGGCCGTATTTTCAAAGTCAGCGCGAGGAGATTTATCAGAGTTATCTCGAAAAGCTGCGCGGGGCGGGCCGGGTATATGACGACGGGGGCTCGGTCCGGTTTCGTTTTATTCGAGAGAAGGTGGTTGTCGACGACACCATTTGCGGTCGCGTCGAGTTCGACCTTTCGGACGCGGAAACGAACCCGGACATGACCATTCGCCGTCCGGACGGCTCGTGGATTTTTCATTTCGTCAACGTTGTGGACGACATCGAGATGAAAATTTCCGATGTGATCCGCGGCGAGGACCATCTTTCCAATACGCCGAAGCACATCCAGCTCTATCGCGCGCTCCAGGCGCCACTGCCGCGCTTCGCCCACATCCCGCTCATCCTGAATCTGGACGGTTCGAAGATGAGCAAGCGCGACCAGGGGGCGAGCCTCATCACTTATATCGAGAACGGTTACCTGCCGGAAGCAGTGCGCAATTTTCTTTGCCTGCTCGGCTGGTCACCGAAGGACGATCGAGAAAAGCTCGATCTCGGCGAGGTGGTCCAGTTGTTCGATCTGGCGAAGGTCCACCACAAGAACGCGGCGTTCGACCTCGAGAAATGCACCTGGCTCAACGGCGAATATCTGCGCGAGCTAAGCGACGAACGATTTCGCGAAATGGGACAACAGGCTCTCGAACGGGCCGGGTTCGATCTCTCACAATTTGCGCCCGACTACGTCCGCGCCGCGCTCGATACCTGCAAAGGCAAGTTTCGCATCTTCAATGAGCTGCCGGCTTACGGCGGTTTTTATTTCCGGGACGAATTCGAATACAACCCGGAAGGCGCGGCGAAACATTTCGTGCCGGAAAACAAGCCGCGGCTGGAAGCGGTCCGCGGCGCATTTGCCAGCCTGGAAGTTTTCGACGCCGCCAACCTGGAAACGACACTCAAAGCGACCGCCGCAAATCTTGGCCTGAAAGTCGGCGCGCTGGTTCATCCGACGCGTTTGGCCGTCACGGGCAGTAATGCCGGGCCGAGCCTTTACCATCTTTTGGAGATTCTCGGGAAAGAGAAGGTGCTCGCCCGGATCGATCGCGCGCTTGGCACGTTCTAACGCCGAGGTGCGACGTCATTGTTGTAGCGACGGCGCTATGTCGCCGTAAGCTCGCTTCTCCGTCAGCCAACGCTTGCTACGCCGACACAGCGGCGTCGCTACAATGATGGTGGATCGAGCGCTACGCCGCTCGATCAGTGCGGCGTCGCTGTGAAATTCGGCGTTCGAAAAATGATTCGCGTCACTCATCGCGCGACGTAGCGCGCGATCCACCTACGGCGCCCGTCCGCCCGCTTTCGCCCAGGTATCTTTCAGCGGGATGGTCCGATTGAAGACCAGCGCGCCTGGCTTGGAATCGGGATCGAGCGCGAAATAACCGAGCCGCTCGAACTGGTAGCGCGCGTTGGGATCGGCATCGGCTAACGACGGCTCGCACTTGGCCCGGACCGTTTCGAGCGAGCTTGGATTAATGAACGATTTGAAATCGCCGCCGTCGGCGTCCGGCTCTGGAACCGTGAAGAGCCGATCGTAGAGCCGCACCTCGGCTTCGACGGCGTCCGCCGCACTGACCCAGTGGATCGTTCCTTTCACCTTCCGGTTTGAGGTGGCGCCGCCCGATTTGCTTTCGAGATCCGCGGTGCAACGCAGTTCCGTCACGCTTCCGGCCGCGTCCTTCACCACCTCATCGCACTTGATGATGTAGGCGTATTTGAGCCGCACTTCGCCGCCCGGTTTTAACCGAAAATATTTCGGCGGCGGCGTTTCCGTGAAATCGGCGCTGTCGATAAACAGCTCGCGGCCAAACGGGATTTTCCGGGTGCCACTATCCGGATTCTCCGGATTGTTGACCGCGTCGAGCTGCTCGGTTTTTCCCTCCGGATAATTTGTTAGCACGACCTTGATCGGCTTCAGCACGCCGAGGCGGCGTTCCGCGGTGCGGTTGAATTCCTCGCGGACGGCATGTTCGAGCAAGGCCATCTCGTTCAAGCTCGGGTATTTCGTGATCCCGATGTTGTAGGCGAAGGCGCGAATGGCGCTCGCCGTCACTCCCCGCCGGCGAAAACCGGAAATAGTGATCATGCGCGGATCGTCCCAGCCATTGACCAAACCTTCTTTGACGAGCTGGATGAGCTTGCGCTTGCTCATCACGGTGTAAGTGAGGTTCAGGCGCGCGAACTCGATCTGGCGCGGGCGCGGCGCGGGGAGCTCGAGAGATTCAAGAATCCATTCGTAAAGCGGGCGATGCACTTCGAACTCGAGGGTGCAGAGCGAATGGGTAATGCCTTCAAGGTAATCGCTCAGGGTGTGGGCCCAGTCATACATCGGATAAATGCACCATTTGTTGCCGGTGTGATGATGCTCGGCGTGACGGATGCGGTAGAGCACCGGGTCGCGTAGCCAGACGTTCGGCGCCTGCATGTCGATCTTCGCCCGCAGGGTCTTCGCGCCGTCCGGGAATTCGCCGGCCTTCATTCGCGCGAGCAAATCGAGATTCTCCTCGACCGGTCGATCGCGGAAGGGACTTTCCCTCCCAAGGCGGCGGTATTCATCGGTTTGATCCGCCGGCATCTCATCGACGTAAGCCTTTCCCTTGCGGACGAGCTCGACGGCGTAGTCGTAGTGCTGGTCGAAATAGTCGGAGGTGTAGAGCGGCGCGCCGCCGAGGTTTTTGTCGGCCCAGCCGTCGATTAACCAATGGACGTCCGCCATGATGGAATCGACGTATTCCGTTTCTTCCTTCGTCGGATTGGTGTCGTCCATCCGGATGTTGCAGACGCCGTTGAATTCGTGCGCGACGCCGAAGTTGAGACAGATCGATTTGGCGTGCCCGATGTGGAGATAGCCATTCGGCTCGGGCGGAAAACGGGTGCAAATCTGGGCGTGCTTCCCCGCCTTCAAATCCTCAATCACGATGTCGCGGATAAAATCGGAAGGTGTTGGATCCTCGTTGGGCGTGGTCATTTTCCTGCGCGACGGTAGCAGAGGAAGGTAACGACCGGCAAACCCAAGGAGCGGCGATTTGAAATCGCCGATTTTTCTGCTGTAGCGACGGCGCTCTGTCGCCGTACGAACATGCCGCCTGGAACCTCAGGGAAGTACGCCGACCGAGCGGCGTCACTACAAAAACCGGCGGTTTCAAACCGCCGCTCCTTGAAGCATTATCCCGTCATACGGTGAAGGACATCTTTACGCTGGCCGATCTGCAAGGCGTCTCTTTTAAGAAGGCGAAGCCTCCGGTCCGCCTCGGCGTTTTCGGCCAACCGGTGGCGCACTCGCTTTCGCCGCAAATGCAGAACGCGGCCTTGAAGGAAGCCGACCTCGCGATGCAATACGCTCGCTTCGAGATCGCGCCGGACGAACTTAAGCCAGCGCTCGAGTTGCTGCCGCAACTGGATTTCGCCGGCGTGAACCTGACGGTGCCGCACAAGGTTGCGGCGGTGGCGTTGGTTCACGAATTGGACGAGGCGGCGCGTGAGATCGGCGCCATCAACACGATCAAAGTCGAGGCAGGGAAGCTACGCGGCTTCAATACCGACGGACGGGGGTTCGCCCAGGCGATTCGGGAAGAGTTCGCGGTCGATCTGCGCGATTTGCGGATTCTTCTCCTCGGGGCAGGGGGAGCCGCGAGGGCGATCGCGTGGCAATGTGCCAGGGAAAATTGCGAGCGATTGGTGGTGGCGAATCGCGATGCCGGAAAAGGTGGCGCGCTGGTCGAGGAGTTGCGCCCGTTCTTTGCCGGGCCGCGAGTGCTCGGGCCGGTCGCGCGACTCCAGTCGGTCGCGCTCGACGAGGCGGCGTTGCGTTTTCAGATCGCGAATACGGATCTGGTGGTGAACGCGACGCCGCTTGGTCTTAATCGAAACGATTCCTTGCCGATACCGGCCCGATTGCTCGAGCCGCATTTAATGGTCTACGACACCGTCTACTCGGGCCGCCCGACGGCTTTTGTCACCGGCGCAATCGAGTCCGGTGCGCGTGGGGCCAACGGGCTCTCGATGTTGCTGCACCAGGGCGCGCTCGCCTTCGAGATTTGGTTCGACCGGCCGGCGCCAATCGAAGCGATGCGGAAGGCGCTGAGATAGCTTTTCTGTAACCGTTTCTTCTGTAGCCGCTTCGCTGTGCGAAGCGTCGGCATAAAGGCTCGATGCGTCGCCCACAGGGCGACGGCTACAGCTACTGATTCTCCTTCGCCATTTCGGCGCCCCGCCTGGTGGCAGCTTCGACTGCTGCGATCAAACCATCCGCGGTTTTGTGTTCCTCCATCGCGGCGAGGCCAGCGGCTGTCGTCCCGCCGGGGGTGACGACCATCTTCCGCAAATCTTCAGGCGACATTTTCGTTTCGCTCGCGAGCTGCCCGGCGCCGAAAACCGTCTGGGCGGCGAGAGCCAGGGCTGCTTCCCAGCTCAGTCCCATCTTTTCTCCGCCCCGCGCGAGCGCTTCGATAACGGTGTAAACAAAAGCGGGCCCGCTTCCCGAGAGCGCGGTCACCGCATCGATCTGGCCTTCGGCGATTTCGACGACGGCACCGATGGCCCCGAAGATTTCACGAACGGAGGAAAGCTCACTGTTGGTCGTTCGGCTGCCCCGGGCCAGCGCGGTGGCGGCGCGGCAGATGGCCGAAGGCGTATTGGTCATCGCCCGAATGAAGTGAGCGGCGGCTACCTTCTCCATGCTCGCCAGCCGCACCCCTGCCGCGAACGAAACGACCAGCTTGCGTTCCAGGATCGGCGCCAATTCCTTCAGAATCGGCAGCACCACCGCCGGCTTCACGCCGACGAAGATCACGTCGCTTTTTTCCGCGACCTCGGCGTTCTCCGCCGTCCCGGAAATGCCCAACTCATGCTCGAGGATCCGCCGCGTGTCTTCATTCGGTTCGCTGACGAGGATCGATCCCGGCGCGCAATATCGGGCCCGGACCAGTCCGCGAATGACCGAGCCGGCCAGCTTGCCGCCGCCAATAAAACCAAGTCGATACGCCGCGGCGGAGGTTTGAGAATCCATAGGTTGGCCGCATATTAAGCAATGGTAGCCGCCGGTGTAAATTTCGGTCTCGACCTCGTGGAAGAAATCCAGGAGCTGAAGCGGGAGCGAAACGCCGTGATCCTGGCGCACAATTACCAGGTCCCAGAGCTCCAGGACATTGCCGATTACGTCGGAGATTCGTTAGGCCTGAGTTTCCAGGCGGCGCAAACGAGCGCGGACGTCATTCTCTTTTGCGGCGTCCATTTCATGGCCGAGACCGCCAAGATCCTCAACCCGAACAAGAAAGTCCTGCTTCCCGATCTCGACGCCGGCTGTTCGCTCTCCGTATCGTGTCCGCCGGAGAAACTGAAGGCGTTCCTCGAGGCGCACCCAGAGAAGAACTACTACGTTATCGCCTACATCAATTGCAGCGCCGGCGTGAAGGCGCTTTCCGACGTGATCTGCACCAGTGGCAACGCCGAGAAAATCGTCCGCGCTGCGCCGGCCGATCGCAATATTCTCTTCGTTCCCGACCAAAATCTCGGCGCATGGGTAATGGAGCGCACCGGGCGCAAAATGGACCTCTGGCAGGGCAACTGTTATGTCCACGTGGAATTCACCGCTCGCAGCATCAACAAGATTCGGGAGACCTACCCCAACGCGCCCGTGGTCGCCCATCCGGAGTGCACCTACGCGGTGCGTTTGCTGGCCGACGAAGTTTGCTCGACCGAAAAGATGATCGGTTTTTGCCGAAACTCGCCCGCGCGCGAAATCATCGTTGTCACAGAAGCGGGAATGTTGCATCGCTTGAAAAAGGAAGTGCCCGGCAAGCTTTTCATTCCCGGGCCGACGGAAAACTGCTTCTGCGGCGAGTGCCGGTTTATGAAAATGAACACGCTGGAGAAAGCGCACGCCGCCCTTCGGGATATGCAGCCCGAGATCATTCTCCCGGAGTCTCTGCGCAAACGGGCGGAAGCGCCGATTCTGCGGATGCTCGAGCTGAGCAAGTAGAATCTGGAGACGGCTCGCCCTCAGGTTGGAGACGGCCTGCCATCAGGCCGTTGGGAGTAAGCGGTGCGTCACCCCCCCGGCACGATGGCGTGCCGGCTCCAGCGCACTTGTCACTTGTCACCTGTCACTTTCCCCGTTTCACTTCTGCCACAATGCCGCGAACTACTCTTTGGCTGATGCTGGTGGTTTTGCTGCTTGGAACTCTCTTTTTGCGCGAACCGCGACTCGCCCAAACAGAAGAATTTTTCCTGAGATGGCTTCTGAATAATTCGGATTCGCATGGGCCCGCGGCGCCTTTGACGGTGGTGGAGATCGGCGCCGACCCCGCCCTGCGTGATGCCAACGCTCCTGCGCTGGAATCAAGCGCTCTGACGCCCCTTGAGTTCGCGCTTTTCCTTCAGTCGGTTCTCTCCTTTCAGCCGACGGTGGTGGCGTTCGAAAATATTTTGAAATGGCGCGAAAGCGAGAAGGGGAACGAGCAAGTCTTTATCGACCAGGCGATGCGGGTGCCGCTCCTTCTTTTGGGCGCGGAATTGACCAAGAATCCCGATCCGGATGCGCCGGGCCCCGAGATTCAGGGGTTCACCCAGGTGAAAGGGAAGCGCGGCGACCTGGTGGAATATTCTGGGATTGGGCGGCAGCCGAACGAGGAGATCCGTCTCCTGGGCACGGCTGGTTTCACTAACCTTCCCGATGAAGTTGCGGACGACATCCACGTGCCGCTGCTCTTCCGCTATCGAGGCGAGGTCATTCCCTCTTTCGCTCTCGAAGCAATTCTGCTTTGGCTGCGCGTCACGCCGGCGGAGGTCACCATCGATCTCGATTCGCACATTTCCCTCCCGCAAGGTCGCAGGATTCCGATTCGTTCGGATGGAACTCTTTTGGTTTCACGGAATGCCATCAAGAAAGCTCGTCGCATGGCGTTGAGCGAATTGCTCGTGGCCGCGCAGCAGCGGGACGCCGGACCGAAAAAGGACGCGGAAACGGATTCGTTGCGCGACCGGATTGTCCTGGCCCGCACGCCCGCGAACCCGCTCGCGCCTCCGGACCTTTTCGCAGCCACGATCGCGACGATCCAGTCGAACGCCTATGTCCGTCGGGTTAGCTGGATTTTCGATTACGTCCTTCTTCTGGCGCTCGCTTTCGTGGTCGGTCAATTACGAAGTCGTTCCCGAATCGATCTGGTTTTGGTCGCGATCGCCTTTACGGCGGCCTATTGCCTGGTGTCTCTGGCCATTGTCTCGCGCTGGCTGATCTGGCTTCCGGGGGTGCTGCCCCTGGGCGCACTTTGGCTGCTGGTGCTCATCTCGATCCTCATTCCCCATCGTTCCCACGCTGCGCGCGACGTGATCGCAGTCTCTCCACCTACTCCGTGACCGACGCGAACGAAGGGATCGAAGAGCGGATTTCCCGCCTCCACCGCCACGGCGTGATCGACATGCATTTCGATCTGCCGATGGATTTGTATGACAAGCGCGGCCGCCAAAATGTGCTGGCAACGGATTTCCTCGATGACCTGGTCGCGGGCGACATCGGAGTGGCCGGCGTCGCGCTCTATCTTGAAGATCGCTACCTGCCTGAGATGGGATTGCGGATTGCCCTCGACCAAATCGCGCGGCTTTATCTCGAGGTGGATGCTTCGGGCCGGTTCGCGATTTGCCGAAGCCACGCGGAAATTCTACGGGCCCGCGAACAAAACAAGATTGCTCTCCTTCTTACGATGGAAGGTGTTGAGCCCCTCGGGGCCGATCTCGATCTCCTCCGGGTTTTTTACGAGCTCGGTTTGCGTTCGCTTTGCCTGACCCACGTCCGCCGGAACGCGGCCGGGGATGGCGGCCTGTTTGCCCCGACCGGTTCGCCGCGCGGCGGCCTCACGCCTTTCGGACGCGATGTGATTCGGGAATGCGAGCGGCTTGGAATCATCGTCGATCTCGCCCACATCAGCCCGGCCGGATTCGACGACATCATCGAGATGGCGACGCGGCCCGTGATCATCTCGCATACGAATGCGCGGAAATACTTCGACATCGAGCGGAACGTCACCGACGAGCAGATCAAGGCCGTCGGCGCGCGCGGCGGCGTTATCGGGGTCAACGCCGTCCTGGTGAGTCCGAAGAAGGAGGAAATCACCCTGGACCGCTACATCGATCACATTGAGCACATGCGCGATTTGATCGGCATCGACGGCGTCGCCATCGGGTTCGATTTTTTCGAATTCATCTATCGACAATGGTCGGAAGCGGAGCAGATCGCGTTTCAGGAGAAATTCACCTACGCCCATTTCGTTCCCGAGCTGGCAAAGCATTCCCACAGCCGCGCCCTGACCCGGCGGTTGATCGAGCGCGGATTCCAGGACGACGAAATCGAAAAGATCCTCTTCCGAAACTGGATGCGGGTGTTCGAGCAATGGCTCTGAAGCCGTCTCGCTCTTGCTCTTGCTCTTGCTCCCGCGCAATCTCATCGAATGCGCCCCTCATTCGATCACGAGAGACTTAAGGTTTATCAATCGGCCATAGTGTTTGTTACTTGGTCGACCGATCTGCTTGCTCAGGTAAGAGGGAAGGCGGCGGCGAAAGATCAACTCGACCGCGCCTCCACGAGCGTTCCGCTCAATATCGCCGAAGGAAATGGAAAATTTGCGATTCGGGATCGTTGCCGTTTTCTGGATATCGCGCGCGGGTCAGCGCTCGAATGCGCCGCGTGTCTCGATGTATTGGTGGCGAAGCGACTGATTCAGGCGGAAACGATCCGTTCTGGGAAGGAGCAGCTCCTGGAAATTGTCTCGATGTTGATTGGACTAACGAACAGTCTGATGGCTCGTGTTCAAGAAGACGGCGAGCGTTATGGGGAAGCAGAGTAAGAGCAAGAGGAAGAGCAAGAGGAAGAGCCGAAATTGAAGTTCACGAATCTCACGCGTCGCACCGAGATCGGCGCCAATAGCTATTACCTCGAGGCGGCCGGGCAGCGGCTCGTTCTCGACTGCGGGATGCATCCCAAAGAGGAAGGGGAAGCCGCCCTCCCGAACCTCTCCGTGCTGGGTGATCGGCCGCTCGATGGAATTATCATCTCGCACGCCCACCTCGACCACATCGGCACCCTCCCGGTTCTGATGCGGCGCCAGCCAGACGCGTGCATTTTCATGACGGAAGCGACCGCTGAAATCGGCAGCGCCCTGCTGCACAACTCGGTCAGCGTTATGATGCGGCAACGGGAGGAAATCGGCGTTGCGATCTATCCGCTCTTCACCCACAAGGAAACGGATCGCGCGACGGACCGGTGGCGCTGGTGCCCGCTGGGCCAGCCGTTCACGCTCGCGGGGGAGCGGGCGAAGCCGCACGAAGAAGGCACGCTCACCGTCGAATTCGTGGACGCGGGTCATGTCCTTGGCGCAGCCGGAGTGATTCTGCGCGCGGAAGGCCGCACTATTTTTTACAGCGGCGATGTGAACTTCGACGACCAGACGATCACAAAGGGCGCGGTCTTTCCCGAATCGGGCGTCGATGTGTTGATCATCGAAACGACGCGCGGCGACAGCCCGCTTCCGGAAGGGTTCACGCGCGCCGGCGAAGAGCGGCGGCTGGCGGAAGCCATTCAACGGGCGTTCAGCCGGGGCGGCTGCATTCTTATGCCGGTGTTTGCCTTGGGCAAAACGCAGGAAGCGCTCGGAATGATTCACAACTTTCGGCGGGAGAAATTGCTCGGGGATTTCCCGGTCTACATCGGCGGGCTGAGCGTGAAGATGACGGAGATCTACGATCGCCGCGCCATGACCACTCGCCGGCTGCTGCCTCGTTTGCAATTGATGGAGCAAGTCGATCCTTTTATCTTGAACGGCCAGACCATTCACGACGCCACCGCCCGTCCCGGGCATCTCTACGCTCTTTCCAGTGGCATGATGACGCCCAAAACGCTCTCCAATATTTTCGCGCGGCGCGTCCTCGAAAATCCGAAAGCCTCGATTTTCTTTGTTGGGTTCGCCGACCCCGAATCGCCGGCTGGCGTCCTCAAGGCGGCCCGGCCCGGAGACATGGTGTCGCTTGATCCGGACGAGCCCGCGCAGCCGTTACGTTGCCAGATCGAGCAATTCCAATTCAGTGCGCACGCGTCACGCGAATCGATTGTCAGTTATGTAAAAAAACTCGCGCCGAAGAAAATCGTGCTCGTGCATGGCGACGTGCCCGCGGTGGAATGGACCCGGGCGCAGCTGGCCGCGGAGTTGCCGGGCTCGGAAGTCATTGTGCCAGCGCCGGGGGTGGAGTTGGAATTGTAGCTGTAGCGGCGGTCTCTGACCGCCGGGGTGTGAAGATTTCGGCGGTCAGAGACCGCCGCTACAAGAGATGAGAATCGTATCCTGGAATATCAATTCGCTGCGCCGCCGCCAGGAACGCTTCCTCGGCTGGCTCGCGGCCACTCAGCCGGACGTCGTCTGTCTCCAGGAGACGAAGTGCACCGATGATCAGTTCCCGGTGCTCGACCTGAGAGCCGCGGGTTATCATTCCGCATTTCACGGGCAGAAATCGTACAACGGCGTCGCTATCGTTTCGAAGGCTGAGCCGGAGGAAGTGCGCGCGTCGCTTTGCGACGAAGAAGACGACCCGCAGGCGCGCGTTATCGCAGCCACCATCGGAAAGGTGCGCGTCTATTCCGTTTACGCGCCGAACGGGCAGGCGGTGGGGTCGCCGGCGTACGATTACAAGCTGAAGTGGTACGGGCGGCTGCGGAATTGCCTGGAAGGTGAGAAGCGAGACGGGCCGCTGGTCGTCTGCGGCGATTTCAACGTGGCGCCGCAGGACGAGGATGTTTACGACCCTGCGCTGTGGCGAGGCGCGATCATGTGCTCGGAGGGTGAGCGCCGCGCCTTTGACGAGCTGTGCAAGATCGGATTGGTCGATACCCTTCGGCTTCATCATCGGGAGCCGGGCTTATTCACCTGGTGGGATTATCGGATGCTGGCGTTCCCAAAGAACCGCGGACTGCGGATCGACGCGGTCCTGGCGAGCCGAACGGTGGCGGACAAGTGCAGCGGAGCCGGGATCGATCGGGAGATGCGCAAGGGCAAGGAACCCAGCGATCACGCCCCGATCTGGGCTGAGTTTGATTTGTGACCAAGGAGGGGCGCTTTCCAAACCGCCCTCTGATCTGTAGCGGCGGTGTCTCACCGCCGAGCATTGGAGCCGGCGCGCCATCGCGCCGGCGGAGGAGCGCGCGGCCCGGGAATACAACCGGCCGTGACAACCGTTCGATCGACGGTCTGAGACCGCCGCTACAGCGCGACGGCGCGCCCGCTCCAATAAGCGCGGAGTGGACGTTCCCCAAGGTAAGTCGCAACATCTATTAATGGCGCAAACGAACCGCGTGCCCAATCCGCCCTCGAAGCCGCTTGTTATCTTCGATGGCGACTGCCGGTTCTGCCGGCGCTGGATCGAGCGTTGGCGCGATATGACCGGGGGCGCGGTCGAGTACGCGCCTTACCAGGAAGCTGCGACCCGGTTTCCGGAAATCCCGCGTGAGAACTTCGAGGCAGCGCTTCATTTCGTTGACCGGGACGGAACCGTCTATCGCGGCGCGGAAGCCGTGTTCCGCTCGTTAGGTACGGCTCGCGCAGGACGGGCTTTGCTCTGGTGCCACGAGCACCTGCCAGGTTTTGCACCCGTCACCGAAGCGGCCTACGGCTTCGTGGCGCGCAATCGCCGGATCGCGTCGTTCTTCACCCGGATGCTTTGGGGCAACGAGGTCCGTCGTCCCAACTACTTCGGCGCGCGCGACCTTTTCGTGCGCTCGCTCGGCGCGATCTATTTTATCGCTTTCGTTTCGCTTTGGTTCCAGGTCGACGGCCTGATCGGCGAGAACGGCATCTCGCCGGTCGGTCCGTATCTCGCCAGGATTCGAGAACAGTTTGGCAGCGACGCTTTCCTCGCGCTCCCCACGCTCTGCTGGTTCAATTCCAGCACCGGCTTTCTCCATTTTCTTTGCGCGGCCGGTGCAATCATTTCGGTTCTGTTAATGGTGGGGCTGGCGCCAGTCCTTTCGCTCGGGCTGCTTTTCGTTCTCTATCTCTCGCTCACCATCGCGGGCCAAACATTCCTGAGCTTCCAATGGGACATCCTTCTTCTGGAAACCGGGTTTCTTGCGCTCTTCTTTGCTCCAATGGTTTGGCGGATGCGGCGCGGCAATGAAGCGCCGCTGTCGCGCGTCGGATTGTTTCTGCTCAAGCTGCTTCTCTTCAAGCTCATGCTGATGTCCGGGGTGGTAAAACTGACCAGCGGCGACGACTCGTGGTGGAACCTGACCGCCCTCGATTACCATTACTGGACGCAGCCGTTGCCGACTGTCCTCGGCTGGTGGTTCGATCAGCATCCCGAATGGTTCAAAAAATTCTCGGTCGCGTTTTGCCTCATCATTGAAATCGCCGCGCCGTTTTTCATTTGGGCGCCGCGGCGTTTCCGCCATATCGCTGGAATTCTCCTGATCGGGCTCCAAATCGCGATCGCGGCGACGGGCAATTATTGCTTCTTCAATCTGCTGACGATCGCGCTCTGCCTGCTGCTCTTTGAGGATTCGTTTGGTAGGGACGCCGCGCGGCGGCGTCCGCCCGAGGCCAGGAATGACGCGCGCGTCGACGGACGCCGCAGCGCGGCGTCCCTACCAGGGTTGATCGTGCTGCTCATCACGCTTCCGGTTAACGCCATGTTCATCTTTTCCGCGTTTAGACCCGAAGTCCGCTGGCCGCGGCCGATCGCGACACTCGCCGGCTATCTCGAATCGTTCCATGTCGTGAGTGGCTACGGCCTGTTCCGCGTCATGACCAAAACGCGGCCGGAAATCATCATTGAAGGAAGCGTGGATGGAATCGAGTGGCTTTCATACGAGTTCAAATGGAAGCCGGGGCGCCTCGACCAGGCCCCGCGGTGGGGTCGCGCCGCACCAGCCGCGCCTCGACTGGCAAATGTGGTTCGCCGCGCTCGGGACCTACCGGCACAATCCCTGGTTCGTCAGCCTCCTGGAACGACTGCTTCGCTCGTCTCCGGACGTCACCAGTTTGTTCGCCCAAAATCCCTTTCCGAAGGGTCCGCCCCGTTATGTTCGCGCCAGGATTTACGATTATCGTTTCACAACCTGGCCCGAACATCGAGCCAACGGCGCGTATTGGAAACGCGAGGAGCGCGGAGAATATCTGCCGGCAATTTCGCTCGACGACTTCCAAGGCAGATAATCACCAGGCCCAACCGCGACGCGTGCCGGTCGCCGGAGGCGGAGTCGACTCGCCCGCCACGGGGGTGTGATTCTCCATCGAGGTCGACAATGGGTCGTCCGACGCACAGCCGGCAAGAAGGAGGCACACGATGAAGATCAGGAAACAACGAAGCATCTGTGCAACAATCATCGGCAATATCCGCCTCTCAAGTTAGGAGCACCGCTAAAAACATGGCAAATCGACTCGCTCAATTCTGTGCGCTCAGCGCGATCGCGGCGGCATTGACCGGCTGCGGAACCGTCAACACCGTCACCGACCTCGTCACGTCACACATCCCGGAGCGCCATTCCGGGCGCGCTTCCATCGTCGTCGATCTGGGCGAACAAGAGGCGTATCTTTATCGAGGCAAACACCGCACCGCCTCCTCCCGAATTTCGAGCGGGCGCGAAGGTCATCGTACTCCTGTGGGCAGGTTCAGCGTGATCCGGAAAGACATCGATCATCGTTCGAGTCTCTACGGCAACTATGTGGACAACTCCGGCCGGGTAGTGAAGGCAAACGTCGACAGCCGGAAAGACAGCAAGCCGCCGCACTCCCATTTCGTCGGGGCCGCGATGCCGTTCTTCGTCGAGTTCTCGCCTGGCTACGGGTTGCACCAGGGCTATCTGCCCGGCGTTCCCGCTTCGCACGGCTGTATCCGGATGCCGTACTGGAAGGCCCGCCAGTTCTACGAAGCCGCCCACGTCGGGACGGCGGTAACCGTGAGACCGTAGAAGGTGAAACGTGGCGTCCGCTGCCACTTGAAGAATTGAACCGCGGATTACGCGGATGGCACGGATGGGGAAGGGTAGGGATGGCGCGCTGCGCCGTCCGTTTCTGAGTAGCCGCGGTTCAAAACCAAGGAGCGGCGCTCTCCGCAGCGCACCGTCCCTACCAATTCCCGATCCGAGTTATCCGAGTCATCCGCGGTTCAATTTCAGTGATCTGTAAGTTGAGAAGAACGTCATTCCTGCCTATGATCCGTCGTGCCGAAAGAGGAACAGATCGTGACAGAAGGAACGGTGACGCAGGTGCTGCCGGGAACCATGTTCCGGGTCGAATTGCCGGGGAACCGCAACGTTCTCGCCCATATCTCGGGCAAAATGCGGAAGCATTTCATCCGAATCGTCCCGGGCGATAAGGTGGAAGTGGAACTTTCCCCTTACGATCTGACCAAGGCGCGGATCATCTTCAGGGAAAAATAAGGAACAGTGACGAGTGACATGTGACGAGTGACATGTTGATCGGATCGGAGATCGACCGCGGATTTCGCGGATTACTCGGATGAGAAAGAAATTCTCCTCCGATCTGATCCTTATCCGTTAAATCCGCGTAATCCGCGGTTGAATTTGTTCCCAAACTGGCGGGAAATAGACGCAATCAAATCGCGAGTTTCGTTTTAGTTGAAGAGGACTATCATTAGCGCATGCGTGCGGTGAAAAAGACGCAGCGAAAGACGAAGAAAAAGAAGCAGGACACTAAAATGGCTGAAGAAAACAAAACTACGACCCAAGGCGACAGCGGGTTCATCCCGCCCGCCGCGCAAAACAAATTCGAAAGCAGCAAAACCCATGTGCGCAGAGCCGCGGACGATCTCCGTTCGGCGGCCGGCGCTGTGGCCGAGGACCTGAAGTCGGCCGCCGGGGCAATGGCGGGGGAGTACCGCGACAAAGCCGAGCAAGTCTGGGATGACGCGCGGGAACGCGCCCGGACACTGCAGGAAGATGGCGAGCAATATATCCGTGAAAATCCCACCAAGGCGGTCTTTACCGCGCTCGGGATCGGGTTTGTTCTCGGGTTGATTTTCCGCCGCTAACGGTTGGGCCGCATGGCTGGCGAAACGATGCGGTTCCGCAATCCCGCGGGACACGCCGGCTTGCTCCATAGTCTGGTCTCGCTGGTCAATTCCCTGGTGGGATTCCTGGAGAGCCGGATCGCGCTCTTCGCGAAGGAATCGAAGACGGCGCTGGTCCATGTGCTGGTCCTGGTGGGATGCCTGGCGGTGGCGGCGTTCCTGGTCGTTTTCGGCTACATCTTCCTGGTGGCCAGCGCGATCTTCGGAATAGCGCACGCCCTCCATATTTCGTGGGTGAAGATCAGCCTGATGGCGGCCGGGTTGCATTTCCTGCTCGCGTTCGTCTGTGTGATGGTCGCGCGCGGCCGGATGCACAAATCGATGTTTGAAATGACGGGAACGGAATTGAAGAAGGATCGCGAATGGCTCAAGAACCTGGACAAGAAAAATCGCTCCACGAATTAAGGCAGGAAGCTGCTCATTCGCGTGATCGGCTCGGGCGCGATCTCAGCGGGCTGCGGTATGAGCTCGATTTCCCGCTCAAGTTCCGGAAGTCGTTTCAACGCCAGACCGTTCTCTGGATTGGCGCCGCGATCGTCGTAGGCGTCGTCTTCGCCGTGATGCCAGCGCGAACCAAGAAGGTTCAGGTTAAGGGGCCAAGAGGGAAAAGCCGGGGAGAACAGCAGAAGGAAGGACTTCTCGGCGCGGGTCTGGCGCTGGGCGCGCTTCGGCTGCT
This sequence comes from Chthoniobacterales bacterium, assembly GCA_035274845.1. Classification (NCBI taxonomy): domain Bacteria; kingdom Pseudomonadati; phylum Verrucomicrobiota; class Spartobacteria; order Chthoniobacterales; species Chthoniobacterales bacterium. Next base: position 72,392 of record DATENU010000007.1, on the reverse strand, counting down.
CGCTACGGCCCTCAAGCCGACCATTACCGCATTCCTCGCGAAACAAGTGGGCAGTTATGCCGCACGCGCCAGCGGCGGGCCGCGGCGTTCGTAGAGTCAGGCTGGTATCAATTTGAACCGCGGATTACGCGGATGACACGGATGGGATGGGGGAATGGACATTTCTGTTTTGCATCCGCGTTATCCGCGTAATCCGCGGTGTATTAGATTTGGGTTTACGCAATCGTAGCCCCCAGCTAATGATCGTGGCGGCCCCCCATGACCGCCCCCACGGACACGCTCGGCACAAGTGCGCCCTGCTTTTCTCACGTTGACGATTTCCTTGCTCTCGGTCTCACCGCCGAAGCCTCGGATATTCATCTCGCGGTAAACTCTCCACCGGTCTGGCGGTTGCACGGCACGCTGCAACCGATCTCTTCCGACGCGGCGAAGCTCACTGCCCGGGAAATCGCCGCGCTCGCGGAGCCATTGCTCAGCAAGGTGCAAAAGGCTCGCCTCCAGGAGCAAGGCGACGCGGACTTTGCTTACGCCAACAGTTTTGGGCGCTTTCGAACCAGTGTCGTCCGGCAGCGGCTCGGCCTGGATCTCGTCTTTCGGGTCATCAATTCACAGGTGCGAACGATGGACGAGCTTGGGCTTCCGTCAGCTCTGAAATTGCTGACGCGCTATCAGAACGGCCTCATCCTCGTGACGGGCTCCGTGGGCAGCGGGAAATCGACGACGCTCGCCGCGCTGGTCGAACAGGTGAACCTGGAGCGCCGCGAACACATCATTACCGTCGAGGATCCAATCGAATACATTTTCGAACCGAAAGGTTGTCACATCACGCAACGGGAAGTGCCGACTCACTCCCGCTCTTTCCACGCGGCTTTGCGGGGAGCGTTGCGCGAAGATCCCGATGTGATCGTTATTGGTGAAATGCGCGATCTGGAAACGATCTCCCTCGCCATTACCGCCGCCGAAACGGGTCACCTAGTCCTAGGGACTTTGCACACCGGCAATGCTGCCCGGACCCTCGACCGGCTGCTCGATGTTTTTCCGGTAGAACAACAAGACCAGGTTCGAATGATGGTGAGCGAATCGTTGCGCGGGATCATCAGTCAGCAGTTGGTCCCCCGCGCCGACGGCCAGGGACGAGTAGTCGCCCTGGAGATTCTGACCAACACGCCGGCCGTAGCGAATGTAATTCGCGAAGCCAAGACCTACCTGTTGCCCGGCATTATTCAGACCGGGAAGAAACAGGGAATGCGGTTGATGGATGACGCGCTGGCCGCGCTCCGCGATCAGGGGACGATCACGGAGGAGGAAGCCGGGGCACGGATGGAACAGAAGGAGAACCGCGGATTACGCGGATGACACGGATGGGGAAGATGATTCACGAGCAATTGAGTGGCGCGATCATCGGAATCGCGATGGAGGTTCTTAACGAGCTCAAGCCGGGGCTCGACGAATCCTTATACGAACGCGCGCTAGCGATCGAGTTGCGTCGACGTGGCCATGTGGTCGCTGTTCAACAATCCTTTCCGGTTTTCTATCAAGCTGAATTAATCGGCAACCTCATCCCTGATTTGATTGTCGATCGCGTAGTGATCGTCGACCCAAAGGTGGTCAGTGCGTCTAGCGAGACACACATCGCCCAAATGATCGGCTATCTGAACATCACCGGTCTTGAACTCGCGTTGCTCCTAAACTTCAAGAACACAAAACTGGATTGGAAACGTGTCGTTCGTCAGAAACCCGAGCCTAACCTCCCTGACTTTCATTCCTGAATCCCATCCGTGTCATCCGTGTAATCCGTGTAATCCGCGGTTCAAAAAATGTCTTACCTTGATCAATTTCTCAGCATCATCGTCGAACATGGCGGCTCGGATTTACACATTGCCCAGGGTCAGCCGCCGAAGATGCGGCGGCATGGGGATGTTATGCCGATTCGGGAAGAGGCCGTGACGCGCGACGAAGCGGTCGCGATGTTGAGTGAGATTTGCGGCCCGGAGAGTTGGAAATTATTCGAGGAGCGCGGCGATCTTGATTTCGCCTACGAAATGCCTGACCGCTCCCGGTTCCGCTGCAACTACCTCAAACAGACGAACGGTTACGGTGCGGTTTTTCGCCTGATCCCGGCTGCGATCGCCAGCCTGGATGAGCTGGGAATTCCGCCGGTGGTAAAACAATTTGGACGTCTTCGGGGCGGCTTGGTCCTCGTGACCGGTCCTACCGGCTCGGGAAAATCAACGACGCTGGCGGCGTTGATCGATTACCTAAACGAAAATTTCGCGCGACATATCGTTACGATCGAGGAGCCGATCGAATTCGTGCATGCGAACAAACTTAGCCTCATTACCCAACGCGAAGTCCCGGTCGATTGCGCCTCGTTTCCCGGCGGGCTCAAGGCCGCCCTGCGGGAAGATGCCGACATTGTCCTCGTGGGCGAGATGCGCGACCTGGAAACAATCTCCCTCGCGCTGACTGCCGCGGAGACCGGATTGCTGGTGTTCGGCACGCTCCACACCAACAACGCGCGCAAGACGATCGACCGCCTGGTGGACGCCTTCCCGGCAAACAAGCAGGCGCAGATTCGCACCATGCTGGCGAATTCGTTGCGGGGAGTGCTGGCGCAATTGCTCCTGAAGAAGGCGGACGGGTCCGGACGGATCGCCGTGAATGAGATTCTCATCGCGAACCCCGCTGTCTCCGCCATCATCCGGGAAGGCGCGACCCAAAAGCTTCAGGACGTCATCGTGGCGGGCAAAGGGCAGGGGATGCAATTCATGGACGACGCGATCCAGGCTTTGCTGCAAGAGGGGGCGGTCTCACCCCGGGAAGCGTTTATGAAGGCGATCGACAAAGGCCGGTTCAAGGAGTTCCTGCCGGTCGACGAACAGGAGCTTGGCGATGCCGCCGGCTCCGCGGCTCACGACCGGAAGCGCGCTCCGGGTGATTTCGTTAAGGGCAAAGATCGGACCCGAATGCTTATCCGTTAGACAACGAAGACCGGCTGCCCTGCCATCATCCTGAAGTCCGCAAAATGCCGCGGACTGAAATATCTTTCTTAGTTGTAAGGCGACCAAAAGCCGGCGTCCGCCACGTCCGAGAGGGCGTTGAAGCTGGCGGTCGGGACTTTCGGGATGGAGTCGACGCCCTGCTCACCGAAGGTGTTCCCTAGAATGTCCTTGCCGGTCAGATAGAGGTTCGTTCCGACTTTCAGATAGTTCGTCCAATCGGCGGTTCCAACCGCAAACCCGCCGGATCGGTTGGTCTCGATGGCATACTGATGGACCGCGGAATCAATCATGCGCAGATCGTTGAGAACGCGGCTCGCTTGCGTTCGCTTGCGCGCGCGAAGAAAACCAGGGACCGCAATGACCGCGAGCAAGGCGATGATAGCGACCACGATCATGATTTCGGCGAGCGTGAAGGCAGTCGGCTTGGAATCGAGCTGGCGTTTCATGTTATGGAAATTACAGCAGCAGTTGCGCCGGAAATATCGGCTCTCGAGTTGTTACTCGTTTTGCGAGTATTTTCTTCGCTGAAACCCGGGCAAACAGCCCGGGCCGGGCATCCACAAAACGACGAAGGCAGGCTCGCGCCTGCCTTCATCCTGAGGTCCGCAATATGGGTCGCGGACGGATAGGTCGCTCTTAGTTGTAAGGCGACCAGAAAGTCGCGTCTGCGACGTCCGAAAGAGCATTGTAGCTGGACGTCGGCACTTTCGGGAGAGAATCGACTCCCTGCTGACCGAAGCTGTTGCCGAGAATATCTTTGCCGGTCAGATAAAGGTTGGTGTCTTTTTTGAGATAATTGGTCCAATCGACGGTGTTAACGGAAAACCCACTCGAGCGGTTCGTTTCGATGGCATACTGGTCGACTGCGGAGTCGATCAGGCGCAGATCATTGATGATGCGGCTGGCTTGGGAGCGCTTCCGGGCGCGGAGGAATCCTGGAACCGCGATAGCGGCGAGCAAGGCGATGATCGCCACGACGATCATGATTTCGACGAGAGTGAAGGCGGACTGGCGCGAACCAAATTTGGTTTTCATGTTATAATAATTATAAGCACCGTTCATGCCAATATATCGGCAACCGATATATTATGAGGTTTGAGCAAATAGTGTCCGTATCCCAATTCTTTTGAGCTGGGCAGAAAAACTTCTTCCGTATACCTCTCTGGCCATGACGCGTTCACTCCAGGCAGAGGATTATGATGCGCTCGCCGATTTCCGGTATGCGATGCGAAAATTTTTGAGCTTCAGTAAGCGAACCCTGGCCCACGAGGCAAAGCTGACCCCCGAACAATATGAGGCGCTCCTGGCGTTGAAGGCGTTTTCCGCTTCGACCGGTCTCACCATCGGCGACTTGAGTGAACGGCTGCAGGTGAAGCACAACACGGCGGTGGGTATCGTGGACAAACTCGAGGCGATATCGCTCCTCCAGCGCGAGCCGGGTGTCCTGGATCGACGTCAGGTTTTCCTGAAGCTGACGCCCGAAGGTGATCGGCTCCTGGCTGGACTGGCCGCGATTCATCGCGAAGAGATGCGGATGCGGAGTCCGGAGATGATCGAGGCTCTTGTGCGGCTGCAGAAGTAGAACTCGGAGATGCTTCTGAGTCGACAGTTTCGGCACGGGATGCGCGAGTCGGCTGAAGCTTGAGCTTGTCGAAGCGCTCCAGTCCGAGATACGATCGGCTTGTGAAGAGCGCGATCCGGAACATTCTGTTTTCTTTTCTCCTGGCCTCGCCCGTTCTGGCCGGGCTGCCAGCCATTAACGTGGCGGTCTCCGATGCCAGCGGTAAGACCACGTTCCAAGGCAGGACCAACGCCGCGGGTCTCTTCATCACCGGCAGACTTGGTCCCGGAAAGTACGTGGTGCAGTTTGACGCAAACAACGGAACGCTTAAGGGCGACCGATATCTGATCGTCGTCGCCGCCGGGACGAAAAAGATTACCGCCGATTCCGTGCCGGGGGAGAGATTCAGCGCGGGTGGCGTTGCCATGAAGGTCCCGGTAACATCCACGCTTCAGATCACCGGCCAGATCGTCAGCGAACGGCCCATCGCATCCAACGAAAGGATCATCCAGGGCGTTCGCTACTTTTGGGTGAAAAGTGGGACCGGAAGTAATTTGGGGCGCTGGGTGGAAGCAGGTGAGACAAATCCGCGAAACGTCGTGGGAATGGACCGCGCCTCGGTTCGAAACATACAGGAGCGGGCCGGGGAGGGTAGCGCCTCGACCATGATGAGGATTCCAGAGGGCCACGGCCTTACCGGGCACTGACTCGGGATTCCACCCCGGGGCGTCCCGGGGGAGCGTACCCGCGTTGACAGGAAAAATCGGCGGTGATACCGTCGCCGCAATTTACGCCGACGTGCATACCCTGCTTAATACTCAGGTTCTGGTGCTGAATCGCCTCTGGCAGGCCGTCAATATTTGTTCCGCCAGGCGTGCTTTCACCCTGCTTTACCAGGGTCATGCCCAGGTGGTTTCCTCCGATCCTTCCAACAACTTCCTGACCCATGACTTTGCGAGCTGGCGTGATTTTTCCGTGACCGCGCCGGACCATGAGGTCGTCACCACCATCTCGTGGAAGATCCGCGTGCCGAGAGTGATCGTCCTCCTCCTGTTCGATCGGTTGCCGAAAAAGGAAGTGAAGTTCACCCGCCACAACGTTTTCGAGCGCGACAAAAACATGTGCCAGTATTGCGGCGGAACTTTCGAGCGGACCGAATTGAATCTCGACCACGTCCTGCCCCGCGATAAGGGGGGACTGACGACCTGGGAGAACGTGGTTTGCTCGTGCATCTCCTGCAACACGCGCAAGGGAAACCGCCTCCCGCATGAAGCGCACATGACTCTTATCCGAAGACCGAAGCGGCCGAAATGGCGGCCATTTGTCCATGTGACGTTCACGTCGCAACACCACGAAAGCTGGCGGCACTTTGTCGATCTTGCCTACTGGAACGTAGAGCTGAGCGATTGAGTTTTGAACCGCGGATTACGCGGATGGCCCGGATGTTATGGCAAATGCCTTCTTCAGATCCGTGAAATCTGCGTAATCCGCGGTTTCATTCAGTGGTTGACCGACGCGGTGACCGCAACAGCCGGCCCCTTGAGCGCATTTAGGACGGGCTGCGGATAGACGCCCAGAAAAATGATGCCGGCGATCAGCGCTGCCATGGTCGCCCGCGACAATCCGCTCAGCGGCACCGCCGCGTCGCCCACGGGCGTTTCCCAGTACATGGCCCGGACGATCTTGAAGTAATAATAAAAGCCGCAGGCAACTGTGATGATGCCAACGACCGTCAGGGCCGTCTGATGGTGTTCGATGGCGGCATTGAAGATGTAGAATTTGCCCAGAAAACCGGCGGTAAAAGGGATGCCCGCAAGCGACGCCATCGCGATCAACATCGCGAAAGCCAGGAATGGCGACCGCCGGGCGAGGCCGTTGAAGTCTTCGATGTTGTCGCCGGTGTGTTTCGCCACTACCACCAGGACGGCGAAGCTCAGGAGCGTCATGAGCAGATAAGCGACGAGGTAGTAGGCGACGGCCATCCCATCGAGGCAGACCACGCCGATGAGAAGATAACCCGCGTGCGCGATGCTCGAATAAGCGAGGAGCCGTTTGAGATTGCTCTGCGGGAGCGCGGCCAGATTTCCATAGATGAGCGTAAGCAGCGCCATCGCCATGAGCAGACGCTCCATTCGAGGCAGCATCAGGAACGGTTGAAGCACGCGCAAAAGGACGACGAACCCCGCCGCTTTCGATCCCACGGAAAGGTAAGCGGTGACCGGAGTGGGCGCGCCTTGGTAGACATCGGGAACCCAAATTTGAAAAGGCACCGCGGCGATTTTGAATCCCAGCGCCACGAGAATAAGAACCATCCCGAAAAGAGCCGGGCCCTCTTCGATCCCGGGTTGGGTTAGCGCGGTCGCGATCCGGGCAAGACTGGTTTCGCCAGTGACGCCGAAAACCCAGGTGATCCCATAAACCAGGAAGCCCGTCGAGACAGCACTCAGGATCAGATATTTCCCCCCGGCCTCAAGAGAAGCGGGATTGCGACGGGTGAAACTGACCAGGACATAAAGCGAAATGGACACGAGCTCGAGCGAGACGAAAATCATCACGAAATCGATCGCGGACGCCATCCACATCAGGCCGGCACAGGTGAAAATCGGGAGCGCAAAGAATTCGCCCAGCCCTGACTGAGGCGTCGCGCCGGGAATCGAATCCCGCACGACCGGTGCGTAATCGATCATCATGACCAGGACGATGATGGTCGTGACGAGAGCGAAGCGTTTGAAAAAAATCGCCAGGGGATCAGCGGTGTAAAAACTCCAGAAACCAGAGGAGGCCGCGTCCGGGACCGCGGGAACAAGGAAGAAACTCGCGAGCAAGACGGTAGCAAGACCGGCGATGGCGGTGATCGCAAACGTCCTCTTGTCGATTCCCTCCGCGAACGCTTCAAAGAGGAGCACGAGCAAACCGAGAACGAGCACCGCGATTTCGAGACTGGGAGCGGCGATCATCATGGTTTCGCGCTGAAATAACTTTTGAAAGTTGGCGTGACCAGCTTGAGGAACGATTGCGGAGCGACCCCGAACCAAATCGTCATGGCGACGAGGAGCATGATTGGAACGCGGAGGCTCTGGCGGAGGTCGGTGACGCCGCCGAGCGATTCCCCCAACGCGCCCATGAAAACCCGGCGATACGCCCGCAACATATAGACAGCGGAAATTACTATCCCCCAGAGACCCAGCACGGTTGCGATTTGGTAAATCCCAAAGCGCTCCGGGTTCGCCCCATTCCGGAAAGCGCCGAAAAGCACCATCACTTCGCCGGCAAAATTGGCGAAGCCCGGCAGACCAATCGACGCGAAGGCGGCGAATCCAAACGCCAGGCCCGCGCGTGGCATTAATTTTCCAAGACCTCCCAGTTCCTCCAGCACCAGGGTCCCGGTGCGCTGGCGGACTTCTCCGGCGATAGCGAAGAGAAGGGCGATGGAAATTCCGTGGGCGAAAATCAGAACCGCGGCTCCGCTGGTCCCGAGTAGGGTACCGCTGGCGATCCCCAGGAAAATGTAACCCATGTGCATTACGCTCGAGTAACCCAACATCCAATCGAGCCGCTTTTGCGCGATGGTGACCAACCCGACGTAGATGATGTTGCCGAGCAACAACACGATCAGGAGCGTGCTGTATTGCTGGGCGCCCTCCGGCAGGAGCGGCAACGCGAGCCGCAACAATCCATACAATCCGAATTTCTTCAGGACCCCGGCGTGCAACATCGCGGCCGGCGCCGGAGCGGAGGCATACGCCTCGGGCGCCCAGGTGTGAAACGGAAAGAGCGAAACCAGAATTCCGAAACCGACCAGCAGGATAAGGAAGATGCGTCCTTGCGCAGCAGCCGGGATCGCCCCTGCGGCCGCGTGCAACGCCCGAAAATCAAAGCTTCGCGCCGCTTCGGGGACTGCGCGGTAAAGCATGATCAGGCCAAGCAGGAGAATGAAACTTCCGGTCGCCAGGTAGATCGTGATTTTCCACGCCGCCGCCTGCCGATTACCCGTGCCCCAGATTCCGATCAAAAGGAAGGTGGGAATCAGGGCGAGCTCATGGAAGGCATAAAAGAAAAATAGATCGAGCGACGCGAATGCCCCCAGCGCCCCGGCGGCGATGAAAAGAAGACAGGCATAAAAGGCATTTGGGTGCTGCCCGATTTCGCCGGTAAACCAGACGGCCGCCAGGGTTACCAGGGCGGTGAGGAGCAGCATCATCACGCTCAGTCCGTCGACCCCAAGCGTGAAGTTGATCTTCCAATCGGCGCTGATGGGAAACGACATCACCATTTCAAAACCCCGCCGGCCACCTTCGAATAAAAGGTAAGCGAGCAGGGTCGCTCCCAGCGTCAGGCCTGCAGCCCAAAGAGCCGTTCTTCGGGCAGGCGCTCCCAGCAGGATTGCCACGGCAGCCGCGATCGGAAGAAAGACAATGAAAGGCAGGATCATCGGAAAATCGTGAAGTAGATGAGCGCGACGATCCCCAGCCCGAAAAGGAACGAGTAGGCCTGGAGGTTTCCGACCTGAAATAACCGAAGCAGCGAACCGATACCCCAGGTGGCGGTGCTGGCGCCCCGGATGAAACCGGCGTCGAGGATCCAGCGGTCAATGAACGCGGCCAGGGCAGCCAGTAGTCCCTGGGTCGCGGCAATCAGAAACGCATAGAGTTCGTCGAAATAGAAACGCTTTCGAAGCAGTGCGAAGTCCATCGGTTCGCTTTGCCGGTTGCGATAAAGGACGATGGCGGCGGTGGCGCCGGCGACAGTGGCGGCCAGAGCCATCCCGGGGACGAGCCAGTCCGTCTCTTTCTCAGCCGGCAGTTGGACGAAGAGTTTCGCGACAAATCCAAAGCCCGATGCGAAGGCCGGAAGGGCGAGGAGAACGAGCGGCCCGATCATCACCCAAGGCGCTTCTCGTCCCGCTCGCGCCTGGTCGCTGCGTGGTTTGCCAAAGAAAACCACCACCACCAGGCGCAGCATGTAGAACGCGGTCAGAAACGCCGTAAAAAGGGCAAGCCAAAAAATAGCGCGATCTTTTTCGTAGGCCAACGCCAGGATGGCGTCCTTGCTAAAAAAACCGCTGAAGGGCGGAAACCCAATCAGGGCAAGCGTCCCGACCAGGAAGGTGAGAAAGGTGATGCCGAGGCGGCCCGCCAGTCCGCCCATCTTCCATATATTTTGTTCGTGGTGCAGCATCACGATGATCGATCCGGCGCAGAGGAAGAGAAGCGCCTTGAAGAACGCGTGGGTAAACAGGTGGAACATCGCGGCCTCTCCCGAGGCGAGCCCCACCGCCATCACCATGTATCCGAGCTGCGACAGGGTTGAGTAGGCCAGAATGCGTTTGATGTCGTTTTGTTGCGTGGCGATGAGTGCGGCCATGACCGCGGTGATCGTTCCAATCCAGGCGATCACCCAGAGCGCCTCGGCGGACGCTTGAAACAGGAAGCTGACCCGCACCAGCATGTAAACGCCGGCGGCCACCATCGTTGCCGCGTGGATCAAAGCGGAGATCGGCGTGGGGCCTTCCATCGCATCGGGCAACCAAACGTGAAGCGGGAATTGCGCGGACTTGCCCATCGCGCCGCAAAAGATGAGCAGCGCGGAGACGGTAAGGTACCCGGGGTAACTCGTGATCCGGCCCAGTTCGTGATTCATTTCGCTGAAAAGAACGGAGCCCGTCGCCGTCCAGGCCATGAGGATTCCGAGCATGAAGCCGAAATCGCCGATGCGATTTGTCAAAAACGCTTTCTTGGCGGCGGCCGCCGCCGTGTCGCGGTCAAACCAGTGGCCAATCAGCAGATAGGAACTGACGCCCACCAGCTCCCAGAAAATGAACATCATCACGAAATTGTTCGAAACGACAATTCCGAGCATCGAGAACATGAAGAAGGAAAGCGACGCGAAGTAGCGGGACTTGCCCGGATCGTCCCGCATGTAGCCGAGGGAATAAATATGGATAAGCGCGCCGATCCCGGTGACGAGCACGAGCATCGTTTTCGCCAGGTTATCGAGAACAAACCCCAGCGGCACATAGAGGAGCGGGCGAAGATCGATCCAAATCAGCTCAAACGTCTGGATGTCGGCCTGCGCAAAGACCAGGCAACTGCAAAGGAAGCTTCCCACGACCGCGCCGACGGAAATGAAACTGCTCAGGCCCGGCGATGATTTCGTGAACAAAACGATCACGGCTGCCGCAAACAAGGGCAGGAGCAAAAGATACCAGGGCAGGGCGCTCATGAAATACGCGCGGCGGCTTTCATTCAGAATTTCAGCGAGTTGATGTCTTCGACATGGGTCGTCTGCCGGGCGCGGTAGAGCGCCACGATAATGGCGAGGCCCACCGCGACTTCGGCGGCGGCCACGGTAATGATGAAGAAGACGAAGACCTGCGCGTTGTAGTTCGGCATTCCGTCGGCGGTCAGCCGAAAGCGAGAAAAGGCGACCAGAGAGAGGTTGGCGGCATTCAACATCAACTCCAGCGACATGAAGATAATGATGATGTTGCGGCGGAGCATGACGCCGGCGAATCCAATCGTGAAAAGCAAACCGCTGACAACCAGATATTGGCCCAGGGTCACCATGTTATCGGAGCTCCCTCTTGCTCAGCACGATCACGCCAATCGTCGCGACCAGGACCAGCACGCCGATGATTTGGAAAGGAAGAGTGTAATTGGTGAAAAGAGCCACGCCCACGCTATGAACGTCATCGGTCCTGCCGGCCGCCAGCGGAGGGATGGGTTCCTTTGCGGCGCTCATTTGTCCCACCACAAAACAAAGCTGAACAAAAAAGGCCAGGGCGACGGCGATTCCGCCGGCGAACGCCACGAAATTTGTTTTGCGCCGCACTTCGACGCGCAGATCGAGCAACATGATGATGAAAAGAAAAAGCACCATCACGGCGCCGGCATAAACCAGGACCTGGATGATCCCGATGAAGAACGCATCGAGCGACATGAACAGGGCTGACAGCCCCAGGAAGCAGATGACGAGACTGAGCGCGCTGGCAATCGGGTTGCGATTGATGATGACGGCGGCGCCGAACACCAGCATCAGGAAGGCGAAGAACCAAAAGAGAAACGGGTTCATGGGAGGAATGCAGATTGCAGATTGCAGGTTGCAGATTGAGCGCAAGCGCGGCGCTCCAATCTGCAATCTGAAATCTGCAATCTGAAATGGCCTTTCACTTCTTCTCGTTCCATTTCAAGACGACTCCGTGCATCACTCCGCCGATCTCCAGGAGCTTTTCCTTGTGATGCACCATGTCGGCGCGGGTATAGCCGGTAATGGCGTAATCCTTCCGAAGGTAAATGGCTTGTTCGGGGCAAACCTCCTCGCATAACCCGCAGTAAATGCAGCGAATCATATCGATATCGAATTCCTGCGGAAATTTCTCCACCTTGGCAAAGCGATCGGCCTCCGAAAACTCCCCCGGAATGATCTTGATGGCGCGCGGGGGACAGATGAATTCGCAAAGCTGACACGCCACGCACCGGACGCGTCCGGTTTCATCCTTAACCAGCGCGGGGGCGCCGCGATAATGTTCCGGCAGCTGGCTGTCCCATTTCTCTTCCGGGTACTGCATGGTCACTTTCGTTCGGCCGAAAAGCATATTTTTGAAATGCCTCATCGTGATGGCCATTCCGCTCAGGATGGCCGGAAGGTAGAGGCGCTCCCGCAAATTGAGATTCGGACGTCGGACGGTGAGGGCCATGGTCAGGATTAGCTCGGCAGATAGGCGAGGATGATCGCCATGATAAAAATGTTTACGAGCGCGATTTCGAAAAAGAAAACCCAGCCCAGCCGCATCAGTTGATCGTAACGAAAGCGGGGGAGCGTCCAGCGCACCCAGATAAAAACGAAGAGAAGCGCCGTGATCTTCGAGAAGAAGACAAAAATGTTGACCAACCCCCAACCCCAGCCGGCCGATCCATCCGGGATGCCCGGAAAATGCCAGCCGCCGAAAAAGAGGGTCACGATGATGGCGCTGCCGGTGATCATCGCGACGTATTCGCCGAGGAAGAAAAGGCCGAACTTCATCGAGCCGTATTCGGTGTGATAGCCGCCGACCAGTTCCGTTTCGGCCTCGGGTAAATCGAAAGGCAGGCGATTGGTCTCGGCAAAGACCGCGATGACGAAGACGACAAAAGAGATCAGCATCGGAATTGCGAGCAGCCATTTGTGCCAATTACCCCAGTCGCCCACAAAGGGGGCGATCATCCAGCCGTGCTCGATCTGGTAGCGGACGACTTCAGTTAATTTGAGCTGTCCGACCAGGAGGAAAACAGGGACCACGGCCAGCCCGAGCGACAATTCGTAGGAGATCATCTGCGAGGTCGACCGGACACCACCCAGGAAGGAATACTTGGAGTTTGAAGACCAGCCGGCGATGACGATCCCGTAAACTCCGAGCGAAGCGACCGCGAAAACAAAAAGCACCCCGACGTTGATGTCCGCGATGACCATGGGATATCCGAAAAGAGTGCTGCCGAATGGAATGACGGCGAGGGTGATGATGGCGGGGATCATCGCGAGGCACGGCGCGAGCCAGTAGTAGAAGGTGTTAACGTGGGCGGGAGTGAAATCTTCCTTTAGAAGGAACTTCATCGCATCCGCGATCGGCTGGAATAACCCAGCCGGGCCGACGCGATTCGGCCCGAGCCGATCCTGGATGAGCGCGCTGATCCGGCGCTCGGCATAGACCGCGTAATTCATGATGCCAAGAACGACCGCCAGAAGCACGACGATCTTGATCAGCGATGAAATGAGAAACGCGTAGTCCATCTCGATTGGTCTATTGGCCGTCCCCCATCACCTGCACGCCCCGATCTCCAATCTTGCTCAGGCTCAATCCCGCCAGGGCCGGCACCGCTTCGCTCATTTCCTTGAAGACATCCTCAATCGAGTAAATCCCGTTTCGCCCGGAATAGGTCTGAATCAGGTCGCGCAAAATTTCCCAATCATCGCGCGCCTGGCCGGGACCACGCACGGCGCGATTCAGTCGTTGAAGCCGGCCTTTGCCGTTAATCATCGAGCCGCGTTTCTCGGCGAAACCAAACGAAGGAAGAAGCGCCGTTGCGGCCGGCGTCGCTTCATTCGCCAGCATATTCATGAGGACAAACGACTGCAGGGCGCCGAGTTGGGGGACGGTAAGCCCGATCTCGATCGGATTTTCCCCCAGCGCGACCAGTGCTCGGACTCTGCCGGAGGCGACGCCATCCACGATCTCGCGAAGTCTCGCTCCGGGATAGGAGGTCACTCCCAGGAGTCGCGCTCCGTTCGTGTTCGGATTGCGGTCGGCGCTGAGCAGAATTTCATCGGCCGGCCCCGTGCGCGGGACTATGTCGATCAATTCGACTCCCAGGGCTCTGGCCAGTTGCGCCGTGAGCCAAAGCTCTTCATTCGTCATCCGGCCGGATGCCAGAATCGCGATTTCCCAACCCGAGAAATGTTTCAACTGCCCGGCGGCGTGCGCGATCGCCACATTCCATTCGGCTGGAATGAGTTTGTCGCCAGAAAGAATCTCTGGCTGAAGGAGCCGCTGGTCCGACTGGAGATAATCGAAATTCAACCGCCCGTAGTCGCACATCCAGGAGGAATTAACGGCGTCGTTTTCGCGCGGGGTCTGGCGATAAATGACATCTTCACGGCTGCCGATAATGGTATTGCACCCGGTGGCGCAACTTGTGCAGAAGCTTTTGGTCTCCTTCAAAAACCAGACGCGCATCTGGAAACGAAAATCGGAAGAGGTCAGCGCCCCGACCGGACAGATATCGACGGTGTTGAGCGAATAATTGTTTTCGAGCCGCTTGCCCGGGTGCGCGGTCAGCACGCTGTGACTGCCGCGGTCGACAAACCCGAGGACATCGTCGTGCGCGATCTCCTGGCAGAAACGAATGCAGCGCGAGCAAAGAATGCAGCGCTCGTCATCGAGCGTGACGCGCGGCCCGAGCTCGACGTTCTTGGGCTTCTTGACTTTGTTTTCCAGGAACCGCGAATCGGCGCGGCCATATTCCACACTGAATTCCTGGAGCCGGCATTCTCCGGCCTGATCGCAAATCGGACAGTCGAGCGGATGATTGATGAGGAGAAATTCCATCACTCCCTTGCGACATTCCTGCGCCAGGGGGGAGTCGGTCCGAATGCCCATTCCTTCGCTCACGTCCTGCGCGCATGAAATCTGGGGACGCGGCATCCAGTTGATCACTGGTTTGCCATCTTCGCCGAGTTCCGGTTTGCGGTCCGGCCCCATTTTTGGGAGACCCATTTCGATCAGGCACATCCGGCAGTTGCCGGGCGAGCTCAGTTTCTTGTGATAGCAATAGCGCGGCACGTAACTGCCGGCCTGTTCGCACGCTTCGATCACGCGAGTCCCTTTTGGAAATTCATGCCAGACGCCATTGATCTGGACGTTGACCATCTGCTGCGCTGTAGCGGTCTCAGCCATTATTTCCTCGTCCTCGTCCTCGTCCTCGTGCTCGTGCTCGTGCTCGTGCTCGTGATCGAAAGCGTGCCCGATCGAGGACGAGGACGAGGACAATTGTTCATCTCAAATTCTTCCGGCCGTGCCGGCCTTTTCCCAGCCTGGGTCGCGGGGCAGGGGAGTGGCGGGGATGGTTGGTTCTTCGATCAATTCTCCCGGGGTAAATTCTGGAGGCATGGGGGGCGGGACCGGCTTTTGGGCCCGCGCTACGAACTCATCACGGAACTTCTCGACGAAACTTTGGGTGGGCCACGCGCAGGCTTCGCCAAAAGCGCAGATGGTTCGCCCGGCTATGTTATCCGCCACGGTCTTCAGAGTGTCGGGATCCTGCGTTACGCCGCCGCCGAGCAACATGCGATCGGTAATCTTTTGCATCCAGAGTGAGCCTTCGCGGCAGGGCGTGCATTGGCCGCAGCTCTCGTGGGCGTAAAATTCGTTGATGTTGTTCAGCGTCCAGACCATGTCGCGAGAGTCGTCGAGGACGATCACGCCGCCCGATCCGGCCATCGACCCCGCTGCGGCCAGCGAATCGAAATCCATCGGGATTTCGAAAAGGGACACGGCCTGCTCCGCCATCGAGCCATCCGGCTGTTTCAATTTCAGGTTGAACCGCTCGTCGGCGCGCAAAACTTTCGCCGAGCTGCCGCCCGGGATCACGGCTTTGATTTGGCGGCCGTAACGTGGCCCGCCGGCCATGTCGTAAATGAGCTGGCCCATGGTTACCGCGCCGACTTCGATTTCGAAATAGCCTGGGCGTTGGACATCTCCGCTCACACACACGATTCGGGTCCCGGTGTTATTTGGCCGGCCAAGGCTGGCGTATTTTCCGCCGCCCATTTCGATGATGTGTTTAACGTGACACAGCGTCTCGACGTTGTTCACGATGGTGGGGCACATGTAGAGACCCAGCACGGCGGGGAAATAAGGCGGCTTGATCCGCGGATAGGCGCGCTTGCCTTCCAGGGATTCGATCAGGCCCGTTTCTTCGCCGCAAATGTAGGCGCCGGCCCCGCGATGAATGTAAATCTCGACGTCAAAACCGGTGCCGAGCATGTCTTTTCCGAGAAAGTTCTTCCCGCGGGCTTCTTCAATCGCCCGCTCCAAAATCTTCGCGCCTTCGGGAAACTCGCCGCGAATGTAAATGTAGGCCGTCTTCGCATTGAGCGCGAAGCACGAGATCAGGATGCCCTCGATCAACTGATGCGGATCGTCGTGAATGATGTAGCGGTCCTTGAATGTCCCCGGCTCGGATTCGTCCGCGTTGCAGATCAGGTAGATCGGCTTCTTTTCATCCTGTTTGATGAAGCCCCACTTCACGCCGCAGGGAAATCCCGCGCCGCCCCGGCCGCGGAGGCCGGAAGTCTTCACCTCGTTGACGATTTCTGTCCGCGACATCGTGATGGCTTTTCGTAACTGCTCGTAACCGCCGTGCCGGAGGTAGCAGTCGATGTCGGGCGTGTAATCAGCGCGACCGATGTTCTTGAAGATAAGACGATGCTCGAGTGGGTGCGGGACGGGTTGGTGATTGGTGATCAGTGACTGGTGATCGGTGAGAAGAGTGGGAGCGCTTGGCGCCGCGACGTTCTCAACCAATTCATCCTGCACCATGCAGATCGGCGCAGTGCCGCAGCTCGCCAGGCATTCGACGAATTCGATGCTGTATTTGCCGTCCTTGCTCACCGAGACCGGGGTGTGCATCCCGTTATCGTCGTGTTCCCGAACAATTCCAGCGGCAGCGCAGGCCTGCTCCATGACTTGATAACTTCCAGCCATCGCGCAACTCAGCGTCCGGCAAACGCGAATGTGCGTTTTGCCCGCCGGCGCCTGGCGATACATCGGGTAGAACGTCACCAGCTCGAGAATGTTAATCGGTTGCAGCTCCAGTTTCGCCGCGATCCACTCAACGCCTTCGTCGCTGATGAACCCAAACTCTTCCTGCCACAAATGGAGTAGCGGCATCGCCGCGCTCCGTTTGCGATCGGCCGGGTAACGCGCGATGGCGTCATCCATTTTTCGCTCCAGCTCGGCGGAAATGCGCTTGTTCGTCGGTTCCACGGCAAACAACGCGTTCAATTACTCCGTCAACGTGCTGACCTTGGACTGCACCTTGTCGTCTTTAAAAACGATCGTGATGGAATCTTTCCCCTGGGCGTAGACGTAGGTCGTCTTTTTGAGGAGGGCGAAATCCTTCGTGTCGATTGTCGTCGGCGGTCCCAGGATCGATTCCACCTGCTTTTTGGCCATGCCTTCGGCCACTTCGTCGACGTTGGCTTTGGTGAGGCGCTTGGAGGAGTTGCACGAAGCAAGCGCAAGCGAGATCGCGAGGAGGAAAATGACGAATGACGACATCCGGCGCAAGGTGACTCCGCCGCTCGCTGTTTTTTCGTCATTGGAAAGCCCGGCCTCGCCTTCTTCGCAGGCTGCGTTACGGGTCATTCGTTCATTCGTCATTTTGCTTATCTGTCGCATTCGCCCATAACGAAGTCCAGACTGCCCAGGATGGCGACCACATCGCTCAGCAAGCTGCCGGGTAATAGTTCCGGCAGGATGCTTAAGTTCACAAACGAGGGCGCCCGGATCTTTAGCCGATGAGGGACCCCGCCGCCTTTGCTGTTGATGTAGAAGCCAAGCTCCCCCTTTGGATTTTCAGCCGCGAAATAGATCTCCCCCGGCGGCGCATCGAGCCCCTCCGTCACCACAATGAAATGGTGAATGAGCTCCTCCATTTTTGTCATCACGCGTGACTTCGGCGGCGGCATGTTCTTCCAGTCGGCGACATTGATCGGGCCATCGGGCAGCTTCTCGATGACCTGCCGGAGAATGCGGGCGCTTTGCCGCATTTCTTCGACGCGCACCAGATAGCGGTCGTAACAATCCCCGGCCGTGCCGACGACGACTTCGAAGTCGTACTGGTCGTAATCCAAGTAAGGATGCTTCCGTCGCAGATCGTGTTCGACGCCGCTGCCGCGCAGGTTTGGCCCCGAAAGCCCATAGGCGATCGCGCGGTCACGCGGAATCACTCCGATGTCGCGAGTGCGATCGACAAAAATCCGGTTCCGGGTCAGGAGTTTGTCCACCTCGTCGAGCTGCGGGATGAAACCGTCGAGAAACTTTTCCAGCTGGGGGATGAACTTCTCGGGCAAATCGCGGATCTGGCCGCCGACGCGAGTATAAGACGTGGTGAAGCGCGCGCCGGTGAGCAGTTCGAAAAGATTGTAGAGTTTTTCCCGCTCCGTGAACGTGTAAAGAAACGCGGTCATCGCTCCGAGATCGAGCGCCATGGCGCCCAGACCCAGGAGATGCGCCGAAATGCGAGCGGTCTCGCAGCAAATCACCCGGATGGCTTTTCCCCGCGGCGGCAATTCCCAGCCCATCAATTTCTCGACGGCGAGCGCATAGGCAACGTTGTTCGCCAGCGGCGCGAGATAATCGAGCCGGTCGGTGTAGGGGACGAACTGGTTGTACTGCATGTTCTCGGCGATTTTTTCGTCGCCCCGATGGAGATAGCCGACGTCCGGGATCGCTTTCGTTATCGTCTCGCCATCCATCTCAAGGACGAGACGTAAAACACCGTGGGTGGCGGGGTGCGACGGGCCCATATTGAGCACCATCTTTTCTCCGATATCGCCAAGCGTTTCCCGGGCCTGCGCGTCCGCCGCGACCACGCGCGTCGTTGGATCAGGGGATTCGATTTCGCGCGTGGTGAAAGCCATAAGGGAGCTTGCGATTATGCTGGCGAGTGACGCCGGAGGCGCAAGCGCAAAGTCGCGCCACGAAGGATACGCGTCAGGAGGCGCCGACAATTTGCCTCCGAGAAAAGGAAGGCAAAGGGGACCTGCCCCGTGGCGGCGGATGGGGCGTCCGCCGCCGGACTGCCAGCGGAGTCGTAGGAAACGACTACCGCGCGTTCGACTTTATCTTAACTGCGCCCAATACGGCCGAGTGTCCGGTAGCATCATCTTCGGCGGATGGGAGTTCTTGAACGTTATCAACTCAACCCGGCCCTTGCTGATATCAGTGGGCAGGACGGAGTCGGCGCTCAGGCGCCAGTTCATGGCTGCGTTGCGGGCGAGTTCATCCAAAGCGGGATGACCGCTGCTCCGCAGAACATTGGTGCTCGTGACGCGGCCACTCTTGTCCAGCGTCAGGGAAAGCACGACTGACCCCTGTAACCCTTGAAGGTAGACACCGAACGGAAGGTTCGGTTCTGACTTTTCAAGCCATTTGGCATTAGCCGTTGCTAGCGGCAATGCGACCAACAGCGCGATAACTGCAAGCGCTGCATTGCGTGCATGTTTCTGCATACGCAAAGTATTTTGATTTCATGACAGAAATGCAAGCTTAATTACGCGAGTTGCGCGATAGGCGCGGAGAAACTACTAACCTAACATGGCAAAAAAGATCGCGCTACTGTTTGCCGGCCAGGGGGCACAAAGCGTCGGGATGGGCCGCGACCTGGCCGCGCACCACCCGGCGGCGGGAGACTTGTTCCAGCAGGCCGATCAGATTCTCGGCCGTTCCTTGAGTGGGATCGCGTGGAACGGGCCGCTCGAAGAACTGACCAAGACCTCGAACTGTCAGCCGGCTCTCTACGTTCATGGGCTGGCCTGCCTGGCGGCGTTGCGCGGGGTGGCGGGAGATTTTGCCATTGAGGCGGCGGCCGGATTGTCGTTAGGCGAATGGACGGCGCATGCAGCGGCCGGGACCTTCGGTTTTGCCACGGGCCTGAAATTGGTCGAGACCCGCGGCCGGCTCATGGATACGGCCTGCGCGGCAACGGCGGGAGCCATGGCGGCAATGATTGGCGCGGATGAAAACTCCGTGCGCGCGTTGGCGGCCGCGACGGATGTCGACGTGGCCAATATTAACGCGCCGGGACAGATCGTGGTTTCTGGCGAGGCCTCGAAAGTCGAAATGGCCGTCAGCCTTGCGAAGGAACATGGGATTCGGCGTGCGACGCTCTTGAACGTGGCCGGGGCTTATCATTCGCGCCTGATGAACAGCGCTTATGAGCAACTCGAAGAGCCTTTGCTCGAAGCCGAGTTGAGCGCGCCGCGCTTTGCCGTGATGAGCAATGTCACCGGGGGCGTCGTCGAAACATTGCCGGAGATTCGAACCGCGCTGCAGGACCAGGTTACCAGCACGGTTCGCTGGAGCGATTGTCTGGAAGCCCTTCTGGAACGGGGCTGCGATTTCTTCATCGAGCTCGGTCCCGGCGAAGTGCTAGCGGGTTTGCTGCGCCGGACCCGAAAAGACGCCGAAGTGATCAGCGTGAGCGACCCGGCTTCGGTGCATGCGTGCGCGGAGAAGTTGCGCGAAAGATAACCAATGACATTACCAGAACGGATAGATTCAGATCTGAAGGATGCGATGCGAGCGAAGGAGGCCGGCAAACTCGCCGTGCTTCGCATGTTGAAATCGGCGCTCAAATACGCCGCCATCGAAAAACCGGACGGCGTTCTGGATGACTCCGCGGCGACGCAAGTGATCCGGAAGCAGGTGAAACAGCGCCAGGATTCGATTGAGAGTTTTGAAAAAGGCGGGCGGCCCGAACTCGCCGCGAAGGAAAGGGAAGAGATCGAAATTCTGAATGCCTATCTGCCGAAAGGACTGAGCGCGGAGGAACTTTCCGCGCTGGTTCGGGAGACCATCGCGGAAGTCGGCGCGACGTCGAAGGCGCAGATGGGCGCGGTGATGAAAGCGCTTCAGGCCAAAGCCGCGGGCCGCGCGGATGGGAAGGCGTTGAGCGCGGAAGTCCAAAAGCAACTCGGATAACAGGGCTGCGCGGTGGGCTCTTTTTCGTCTTCATGTTAAGCGCCATCATCGTCGCCGCGGGCAGCAGCCAGCGGATGGGGTTTGATAAACTATTGGCGCCGCTCGGTGACAAGCCGGTCCTGGCGCATACGCTTGGCGCCTTCGAGAAGACGGATTGCGTGAATGAAATCATTCTCGTCGGGCATACGGAACGCGTGCAGGACCTGGAGGAGCTTGTCCGGCGGAACGAATTTCAAAAAGTGCGTGCCGTCGTTCCGGGAGGAAGACACCGGCAGGACTCGGTGCGCGCCGGATTGGAACGGCTTGGCCCGGAAGCGCGCTACGTGGCGGTGCACGATGCGGCCCGGCCGCTGGTCATGTCGCAACAAATCGAGCGTGTTTTTGCGATCGCTCGTGAACACGGGGCGGCGGCGTTGGCCGAGCCCGTCACCGACACCCTGAAACGGGCCGATGCAGATCGAGTGGTCACCGGAGGCGTTAACCGGGAGGGACTCTTTGCCATGCAAACGCCGCAAGTTTTTTCCCGCGATCTTCTTCTCTCTGCTTATGCCGGCGTGGCGGAAAAGAATCTCTCGATCACCGACGAGGTTTCCGCCGTAGAGCATCTCGGAGCGAAGGTGGTTCTCGTTCCGAACGACGAATTCAACTTCAAGATTACTTATCCGCGCGATCTGCTCCTGGCCGAGGCGGTGCTCACTCGCCGCTCGACGTAGAATTCGTCGCTTCGGATTCCGATGTCGAACGGGCGACCAAATCGATGATGCCCGGGACGTCGGCCTCCGTAAATCGCCGGCCTTTTTTTAGCTTCGCCTCGGCGAGGTCGCCGGCCTGAAGCAATTGCCCGTTCTTCCAGACCCACGCTTCGGAATTGTAAGGCCCGACCCGGCGCGGATCGGACCAGGTGTGAATCGAGACCAATCGCGACGAGATGGCCGCGGCGATGTGCATGGGACCGCTATCCACGCTGATCGTGAACTGGGCCGAGCGCAGCAGCCAGATCAGCTGCAGAAGGGTGGTTTGATTAGCCAGGTTCACGCAATTATCCGCCGGTTTGATTCCTCGGCCGGTCTTTCCCACCAGGACGACACGGACCGGCGCCAGGACGCGACAGAAACTTTCAATCACGGCGTTGCTCAACGATTTGCCCGAGCCGCGGGCGAAAGGATGCAGAACGACAAACGGCGGATACGGATCAAAACGCGGTAATTCATCTCCCGTGGGCAGGGGAAAACGAATCGGTTCCCGCACGGGCGCGCCGAAAGCCTCAGCGAGTTTCAGATAGCGTTCCACCGCGTGCGCGCGCCGGTCCACCTTCGCGACGTGCTGGTAAAAAAATCTCGATCCTTCCCGGCCATCGCTCATCCCCCAAAACTCCCTCGCCTTACTCACGCGCCCAATCAGCGCAGAGCGGAGCAAGCCTTGAAAATCGAGCGCGACATCCGGGCGTAACGCTCTCGTGGATTTAAGCCAGGGCCACAAATGGCGCGGCCCTTTCAGCCCACCTAGTTTGCCTCGGGGAAAGATGTGGACGTGGTCGACGTCGGGATTGCCGCGCAGGAGCGTGGTCCATTCCGGATTGATGGTCCAGGTGATGTCCGCGTGCGGGTGAGCATCGCGGATCGCCGCCACAGCCGGCAGGGTATGCACGATGTCACCGAGCGAGCTGGGCTTGATGATGAGAATCGAACGGATTTCAGATTTCAGATTTCAGATTTCAGATTGAATTCGGGGCAATCTGCAATCTGAAATCTACAATCTGCAATCACTCACCGCCCGAGCTTCAGCCGTTCCGCGAGCATCCGGGGCAATCCAGCCTTGATCACCTTCTGTTGCGCGGTCTCGAGGTCATACTCGACCCGCCGTTGTTCAACGACGTTCTTGTCCAGGTGATAAATGCAATAGGCGGCGCGCCAGTCGCCATCCCGCGGCTGCCCGACGCTGCCGACGTTAATCAAATATTTCTTCGTCTCCTCGATTTCGAGCTGATCGACTTTCACGCTTTTGACCCCTTCGTCGCGGACAAACGCTCCTGCTACGTGGGTATGTCCGAAGAAACAAACCGTTGCGGTCTGGTAAGGAAAACTGGCCGCGGCATCGAGGCTGTTAAGAACGTATCGCCATTCCGCGGGCGAATCGAGCGTCGCATGCACGATGGAGAAATCGCGCACGGTTCCGGTCAAAGGAAGCGAGCGGAGCCATTCCTTCTCCGGGGCTTTCAGCTGGGAGCGGGTCCAGTTGATGGCCATTTCCGCAAGGGCGTTGAAATCCCGCGAAGATTCCTCGAGCGAGGCCTGCTCGTCGTGATTTCCCTTCACCACCGGGCATTCCATTTTTTGCACAATCTCCAGGCACTCCCGTGGGTTCGCGTTGTAGCCGACGACGTCGCCGAGACAAACGAAATCCCTGCACCCGCACTCGTGCGCATCGGCCAGGACGGCGTTGGTTGCTTCGAGGTTAGCGTGGAGATCGCTCAGAATCGCGAGACGCATGGGCAAATAAAAAGGTCAGGGCCGTTAGTCGGGTATCCGCTCATCTGGCGGTATTTCCAACTTAATTTCCAGTTCTTTAAGGCGGCGTAGCAAGGTCGGGAATCTTTCCTTTTCGCCGGATTTGTAAAGGGCCTGTAAACTGGCGTAGGCCTCCCGTTCGCGGCCCGGGCAGAGCGCCAGTTCATACGCGGCGAAACGCTTCTCGTAACCGGGTGCTTCAGGCAGGAGAGCGGCCTTGGCGTAAAACTCCGCCGCGTGTTCGTGATCGCCATATTTGTCGCGATAAAGGCGGCCCAGGGCTTCGTAGAGTTGCGGACGGTCCGGATTATTTCTGATGCCGCGTTCAAGGAAGTCTTTGCCGAGCTGGAAATATTCCCGCTGCGCCTTGATCCGGAGGGCGAGGCGCGGTTGGGCGCGGTCGTTCAGGGCGGCGGTGCTTGCGTTCCACGCCATATGCCAGGCAGCCATGTCCCAGAATAATAGGGCGCGTGGTTGCAGAGTAGTAATCCGACGAAAGAGCAGGAGGACGCGCCCCCATTCCGTCCGCTCCCAAGCCACGTGAGCCTGCAGAAAAAGGGCGTCCGCCACCAGCGAGCGGAAGCCGCTCAGGGCCGCGATGAAACCGAGTTGTCCCACGTGCTCGCGCAAGTCGAGATTGAAATCGAGCGCGCGAAAATGGAGCTGGCGATGCGTTTCGGCGATGGCCTGTTCCACCGGTAATTTAGCCGCGCCAAATAGTGCGACGCCGAGAATGGCGACGATAACCCGCATCATAATTCTTTCCGGAAAAAAACCGACCAGGCGAGCAGGAGATAAAAGCCCGTATAAAACAGACCGAGCGTGACGATTTGGGCAAGAACCGCCATTGGGATGGCGTTTCCGGCGACGACGTCGTCCGTGAGAGTAAACAACTGGAGGTCGGGAAAGAACAACGCGACCAGGCCAAGAAAAGTCTGGGAGATCCAGCCGGCGCTGTGGGTTTGGAACCAGAACTCGCGGGCAACCGCCTGGAGGTGGCCGATGAAATAGACGAACGTCATGACGATCATCGTAAAAATGCTAGTCGTGGCGAACGTCGAGACGAACAGCGTCAGCGAGGCGAGCAGGCAAGCCTTCACGTAGATAATCGCAATACCGGCGAGCAAATTCGAATTGAGGGCGGAAGTCCTCACCAGCCGCAATGTTTCGGCCAATTGTTCCGGCGGCGCCGCGCTCATTTGCCGCACGGTTTCGCGCAGAACGGCCTGTTCCCGCAATGTCAGCACCAGAAAGAAAAGCGCGCTCATTGCGACCAGGCTGATCGCGAGGAGCAGCAGCGCGCCCAGTAATTTGCCGGCAAGATATTCAAACCGCGACACCGGCTTGGCCAAAATGGTGGAGGCAGTGCGGTCCTCGATGTCCTGGGGAAGAAGGCGCGCCGTAGCCAGCACCGCGAGCAACGAGGAGAAAACGCTCATGGCGCCGAGAGCGATGTCCTTCAGCACCTGGAACTCCTGCTGAAAGGTCATTTGGGCCATGAAAATCGAATTGCCGATGAGGAGCAGGGCGAAGAACAGCAACACGTAAAAGGTCTTTAGCCGGGCTAATCCCCTGAGTGTCGCGCCGGTGATCGCCGCCACCCGGAAAAAAGAGAAAGCGTGATGGCCCGCGTTCATCAGGATGATTTGCGTGCGCCATTGCCGCCCGGCGCCTGGGTAGCTTCGAGAAAGAGACGTTCGAGTGAGGTTCGGGGCGGGCCACATTCAACCAGGCGTGCCCTGGATCCACAGGCCAGGCCGCTGATTTCGTTGATGAGGGCGGGAGACGCGTTTTCCAAAATGATCTGGGTTTGGTTTTCGACGCTCAGCAAATCGCCCAGCGACCCTTCCCGCACCAGAACCCCGTTGGCGAGAATGCCGACTCGATCGCAAATCTCCTGCACCTGGCCAAGCAAATGCGATGAAAGCAGAACCGTGATGCCGCGCCCTTTCAGCTCCAGAATGAGGTCGCGAATCTCCCGCGCCCCGGCCGGATCGACCCCTGCCGTGGGTTCGTCCAGGATGAGCAGCGCCGGTTCCTGGATGAGAGCCTGGGCGAGGCCGATGCGTTGCAGCATTCCCTTGGAGTAGCCATTCAGCCGTCGTCCAGCCGCACTCGTTAGGCCGACCAGGGCAAGCAGTTCGCCGACCCGATTCTTCAAGCGCGCGCCGCGGAGGCCGCAAAGTTTTCCGTAGAATCGCAAGGTCTCTTCGCCCGTGAGGTATTTGTAGAAATCGGGACTCTCCGGCAGATAACCGACCGATTCGTGGCTCGCGACCCGGTCGCTGTCCCGCCCAAAGATTTGCGCTTTTCCGCGCGTCGGGGTGACCAGGCCGAGAATGATTTTGAGGGTCGTGCTCTTCCCGGAGCCATTGGGCCCGAGCAGGCCGTAGATCTGGCCGGGCGCCACTTCCAGGTTCAAATCGCGCAGGGCCACGACGGGACGCCGCTGGAATGGGACTGGAAATATTTTGGTGACGTTGCTGAGGAGGACAGCAGGTTCAGTCATGCCGAATTTCGAAACCGCGGGTGGGGGGTGGATGGGGCAGAGGCGTTTCGAAATGATGCTTGATGTGGGCCCGAAGTTCGCTTTGGAGAATGGCCTCCAGGAACGCGCGGACTTCTTCTTTCTCGCCGGTGGCCAGCAGCTCCACGCTGCCGTCCGCCAGGTTGCGCACCGAACCGGTGACGTCGAATCCCTTGGCGATTTGCCTGACCGAATAACGAAAGCCAACGCCCTGGACGTTGCCTTCGTAAAAAACATGGATGGATTCGATCACGCTACCCAAAGATTGGTCCGGCGCGTCGCCGGCGGCAACCATTCAGCGCGATTATTCTCAGTGTGAGGGAGCAGGCAGATCGGGGTTGGGGAGTTCTTCCGGGGGAGGGACGAGTCGCGGATCGTTCGAATCCAGATTGAATTGCTCGACCGCGGGGGTCGAAGCGGGAGTCAGAGAATCCGGAGATGTTCGGGCCGTCGTCGAGGCGATCAGGGTAGAAGAGGCTGGTTTGAGCTCGTCACTGGCGACATAGCCCTGCTCTCCAGAAGCGACCAGCTGCACCTTGCTGAAACCGAACGACGGCCGGATCAGCTTGACCAAAGTCTCTCTCGGAAGCGTCTTGTCCGGCTCCCGGCCCGCTTGGGGCCCGCGTTGAAAGAAAGCAGCGGAATCGGCGGAGACCGCGAGCAGTTGACCATTCTTGGTCGAGGTCGCCTTGCTGGTTTCCTGGGCAGTCTTTTTATCCGCGGTCGAACAGCCGGCGAAAACGATCGCGAGGAGCAGGGCTCCGGGCAGGACCAGTCGAGAATAGTTCACAGCCGCAGTTCAAGCACGTGCCGCGCCATCTCACTTATACGAATAGACGACGCAAAACGTGGTCTGTTCGCCTTCCAAAAGACTCACGGCCACAAAGTATTGCCCGCTGGTCGTGGGGGTATATCCCGCGGACGCCTTTTCGCCTTCGTTGTAGCTTTCGGTCACAAGAGGCTTGCCATTTTCGTCATACAGGTCGATCGCGATCTTCTTCGCTTTCGTGTTGGCGGCGGCGGAGAACCAATACTGGTTTCCGGCATACAGATTGACCGCAATGAGCGCCCGCTCGGACGGCTTGATCTTGCCGGCCCAATGACCATCCCGCAGCTTGAAGCCTTCGTTTGAGAAAGCGCCGGTCAGATCGAGCACCAGCTTGTGCGCTTCCACTTCCTCATCGGTTTCCGCCCGGAGCGAAGGGCAGGACGCACCCAGAATCAAGCCAAGGATAAGCGCGACCGTCTTTTTCATTTCGCGTCTCCCTTGTTCTGGATTTCCTCCATCAACTTCGTGACGGCCTCGTTGAGCTTCTTGACGTCGTCGAGAGTGGGACCTTTGCCTAATTGAAAGCCCACCAGTTTTTCAATCCCGCCCAGCTGCTCGCTCACGCTTTTGACCAGAGGCTCGTTGCGCAAATCGGGACTGATGTCGTTGATCTTGGTATGGATGAAATTGACCACTGCCGGCTGGCGCAAAACCCGGGCGCTGCGTTCATCGTAATTCTTAATGACCGAGGCGCTCACGGCCTGGGTGCCCCGAATCCAGCCGCCGAGGCTCACGAGAATGACGAGGTCCTGGTCGCGATGAGTTTGCATGGACGCTTTAACTTCGTTTTGCGTTGCTTCCAGCTCTTCCTGGAGCGCGTCCCACTCGCTGTTCTCGGCAAATTCGTTGATGCTGTTTCCGCGGCTGAGCACGTTCTCACTCACGCCCAGGGCCTTCGCCAGCTTGATAATATCGGTGCCGATATTCTTCACCTGCTGGCTGTCCTGCGCCTGCACCGCGATAAAACCGTCCGCGATCAGGCCGCCCAAATTGAGCGCGATTTGGGCGCGGTTGCGATAGGTCATCGGAATCGGCGTGCGATATTGGCCTGCCCAATCCGGCTTCCCGGGCTTCTCGAGAGCGGCAAAAAGCTCGCCCGGCGTGGGAATGGTCAGGGAGTCGGTCCTGATGGCGCCGGCCAGTTGTTCCGGCGCGAGATTCGCCGGCGCGGCCGCGAATGCGAGAGACGCGCTCGCCAGGGCCAGCATTCCCGTCCAAATCCGAACAAACATGAGGCCAGATTATCCCCGCGTATCGAGATTGCCAATGGGAATATGGAGACGGCTGTGTTGGAGGCGGCCTGCCCTCAGGCCGTTGAGGGCGCGCGCCGAAGCCGGAAAGTTGCCCCACTTCGAACGGCCTGGAGGCAGGCCGTCTCCATCTGGAAAAGAGAATTGCTTGCGGGGACTGAACCTGATGTTAATCAACGCACCCATGGCGCCCACCAGCATTGCAAAAATTAAGGCGCGCGAGATTCTGGATTCGCGCGGAAACCCCACCGTCGAGGTCGAAGTCCATCTGGATGGCGGAGCAATAGGCCGGGCCGCTGTGCCCAGCGGAGCCAGCACTGGCGAGCACGAAGCCTGGGAGCTGCGTGACGGCGACAAGAAACGTTACGGTGGCAAAGGAGTCTCGAAAGCGGTCCGAAGCGTGACCGAGACGATCGCGCCCGCTATCGCCGGTTGGGATGCTCAGGAGCAGGCAAAGATCGATCAAAAGATGATCGAACTGGATGGCTCGGCGAACAAAAAAAATCTCGGAGCAAACGCGCTGCTCGGCGTCTCGCTCGCCACCGCGCACGCGGCCGCGGCGGCCTCGAAAGTTTCGCTCTTTCGTTATCTCGGCGGGAATTCGGCGAAGACCCTGCCGGTGCCGATGATGAATATCCTGAACGGCGGCGCGCATTCCGATGCCCCCATCGATTTCCAGGAGTTCATGATTATGCCGAAAGGCGCGCCTTCCTTCGCCGAAGCGCTCCGTTACGGGACCGAGGTTTTCCACGCCCTGAAGAAAGTCCTGCACGATCGCGGACTCTCCACCGCGGTCGGCGATGAAGGTGGCTTCGCGCCGAACCTGAATTCCGCGGAAGACGCTCTCGATTGCATCGCGCTGGCGGTCGAAAAAGCGGGCTACAAGTTTGGCGAACAAATCTTTGTTGCCCTGGATCCCGCGGCCTCGGAGTTTTTCGACACCGAGCAAAACGCCTACGTTTTCAAAAAATCCGACGGCTCGAAGCGGTCGGCGGAGGAGCTGGTCGATTATTACGACACTCTTTCGCGCCGCTTCCCGATTATTTCGATCGAGGACGGCTGTGCCGAGAACGACTGGGATGGCTGGAAAAAGCTGACCGCGCGGCTCGGGGATAGAGTTCAGCTGGTCGGTGACGATCTCTTCGTCACGAATGTGGAATTTCTCCGGAAAGGGATTCTCCAGAGCGTGGCCAATTCCATTCTCATCAAGGTGAACCAGATCGGCACGCTCACCGAAACGCTGGCGGCGATCGATCTGGCCACGAAGAACAATTACACGGCCGTCATCAGCCATCGCTCGGGCGAGACAGAAGACACTACGATTGCAGACATCGCCGTCGCGACGAATGCCGGACAAATCAAGACCGGCTCGCTCTGCCGGACCGATCGGGTGGCGAAATACAATCAGCTCCTCCGGATCGAGGAGGAACTTGGTGACAACGCCGTTTACGGCGGTAAAATGCGCTAGTGGATCATCCGGGTTACGGCGATTTTCGCGCGAGACGTGAAGCCACCGTTTGGCAGCGTCTCAACAGCATTCTGCTCGTCCTGCTCGTCGTCGCGGGCGGCCTCGTCGTCGTGAGTCTATTTCTCCCGGTTGTTAAGAAACTCGGCCAAAGCCGAACGGAAATCGAAGCTCTCCAAAGCCAGGTGACCGACCAAAAAATCCTTCTCGCCCGGCAAACACGTGAAGTAAATTTGCTGAAAACCGATCCGACCTATCTGGAGACCGTCGCGCGCGATCGGCTCGACCTGATGAAGGAAGGGGAGACGATCTTTCGGCTCGAATCTCCGCCCGCGCCGAAGAAGTAGGTCATCCCTCGACTTCGCTTCGCTGCGCTCGGGATGACAAATTCGAGAGCGGCGCTACTTTCTCCGCATGGCCAGCGAAGTTCCGGTAATCGATCCCGAAGCTCTCCAGTCGCGTGTCGGCGAACTGCGGAGGTTTCTTTGACGTCCCGAAACTAGAAGCCCAGCTCAGCGCGCTCGAAGGGCGGATGAGCGCGCCCGATTTTTGGTCGAACCGGGAGCGCGCCCAGGGCGATGTGGAAGAAGTCTCGCGGATCCGGTCGCTCCTGACTCCGCTGCGTGAGCTCGAACGCACGGTGGGAGATTTCGAGGCGCTCTGGCAGCTCGCCGAGGAAGAATCCGATCCCGCTCATCGCGCGGAAGCCGAGAAGGAACTTGCGGGCGAACACGCGCGTCTCATTCATCAACTGGAAGAATTCGAGCTGCGCCAGTTTCTTTCCGGCGAGAACGATCGAGCGAACGCTTTCCTCACGATCCATTCCGGGGCCGGCGGGACGGAGTCGTGCGATTGGGCGGACATGCTTCTGCGCATGTATCAGCGCTGGATCGAGAGGAGCGGGTTCACGTCCCAAACGATCGACGTCCAGGTGGGCGAAGAAGTCGGCATCAAATCGACGACGCTGCTCGTGCAGGGCGAGTACGCCTACGGTTATTTGAACGCGGAGCGCGGCGTCCACCGGCTGGTGCGGATTTCGCCGTTCGACGCGAATAAGCGCCGGCATACTTCGTTCGCCAGCGTGGACATCGTGCCGGAAATTGCGGATTCGGCGCCCATTGACGTTAACCCGGCCGACCTCGAGGTGACTACTTTTCGCGCCGGCGGCAAAGGCGGCCAGAACGTGAACAAAGTCGAAACCGCTGTCCGCATCGTGCACAAGCCGACTGGGATCGTGGTCGCGTGCCAGGCGGAACGGAGCCAGGGACGCAATCGCGAGCTCGCCCTGAAGATGTTGAAAGCCAAGCTCTACGAAATCGAACAGGACAAAAAGCGGGCGGAGATCGACCGGCAATATGGCGAAAAAGGGGACGTGGCGTGGGGCAGCCAGATTCGCTCGTATGTTTTCCAGCCTTACCAAATGGTAAAGGACCACCGGACCGGCGCGGAAACGAGCGACGTTCAGGCGGTGATGGATGGCGACATCGACCTGTTTATCCAGGCGAAATTGCGCGGGCAAAAGGCCAAGAAAGGCGAGGGGGATGATGGAGACGGCCTGCCACCAGGCCGTTGAGAGGGCTTCGCGCGCTAAGCTTTCGGCGCTCCGTCTTTGTTTTCCACCAGGCGGAGCTGCGCGCTTTTGTCGAACTGGCCGCGATTAAATTTCCGGCAGCAATCGAGGCAGGCCACGGCGCGCCGAATTCGGCGGACGCGCGGAAAATCTTTTCCGCAGCGGGGGCATTGGTAAAGGTAGCGTCGGGTCCGGCGTTGCACCGGGAAAGGCAGCGCGTGGGTGCGCGATTCATCGCCAATGCCCAGGTCCCGGCAAGCTTTTCGCCACTCGACACCATGGGGCGACAGCCGGCGCCGGCCCGCGCGGAATTGGGCGAGGAGATGCGCCAGCTCGTGCCGCAAAGTTCGTTCGATTTCACCGGCGTCGTGTTCGCGAAGACGTGGATTCAAGGAAACCATGGTGCGGCGGAAATCAGCCCGGCCGGCCGCGCTGAAAAGGCGGGCATTCCATTCGACATGAACAGCGCGGGCCAGTTCCGAAGCGTTCAGCGCTTCCAGCAATTCCCTCGCTTTCGCTTCCAGCGCGAAGTCCCGACCCAGGACCACAAGTGAAGGCCCCGCGGGAAAGACGAGATCGAGCTGTTCGTCGCCGGATTGGACGTTCGACTTCAAGGAGCGGCGGTTTGAAACCGCCGATTTTCCGGGCGGCGATTTCAAATCGCCGCTCCTTGAAGCTGCTTTTCTGTTCTCGCCGCTGCCGAGGAGACTCGATTCAACACCCGGCCGATGATCGCCGCCGCGCGATCGATCTCTGGTTCGGTCGTTTGCTGGCCTAACGAAAACCGGACCGCGGAGCCGGCGAGAGTCTGGGAAAGACCCATCGCCAGTAAAACGTGGGATGCGACGACCGACCCGACCATGCAGGCCGAGCCGCTCGAAGCGCAGACGCCTTCAAGATCGAGCGCCATGAGAATGGTTTCCGAGCTCACTCCGCCGAAGCTGACGTTCAGCGTGTTGGCCAACCGGTGCGTCCTATCGCCATTTTGAGTGGCGTCCGGAACCGATCCCGCAATATGTTTCCACAAACGATCGCGCAGTAATCTCTGCCGTTCCTGTTCCCTTTCGCGATCGCGCAACGTCCTATCCGCGGCCGCGGCCATTCCCACGATCGCCGGCACGTTCTCGGTTCCCGGGCGCCGCTGATTCTCATGCGCACCGCCGAACTGAATCGATTCAATCGGGATGCCGCCCCGCAGATAAAGCAGACCAGCTCCTTTAGGCCCATAGAATTTGTGGGCCGCGAAACTCGCCGCGGCGAAACCGCTCCTTTCCAGATCGATCTCCAATTTCCCGAACGACTGCACCATGTCGCTATGCAGAAGGACGGCCCGGTCTGCGCAAATGCCGGCCAGAATCTCCATCGGCTGAAGCACACCGGTCTCGTTATTCGCCGTCATGATTGAAACCAGAATCGTGTCGTCGCGAATCGCCTTCTCCAGGTCACCGGGATCAATCCGGCCGCAGTCGTCAACCGGCAGGAAGGTCACGTCGAAAAACTCACGGCGGCCCAGATGCTCGAAGGCTTGCAGAACCGCGTGGTGCTCCGTGCTGGCGCAGATCAGGTGACGGCCGCGGGCCGCATGGGCGCGCGCCAGGCCGAGCACAGCCAGGTTATTCGATTCGGTTCCGCTGCCGGTGAAGATCAATTCGTGCGGCTTCACCCCGAGCAATTCCGCCAGGGAATCACGCGCGTTATCCACGCCCGCTCGGGCCTCGCGGCCGGCGGCATGAACACTCGAGGGATTCCCGTAATGCCGGTCGAAGAACGGCTCCATCGCTTCCCGCGCGGCGGCACAGAGCGGGGTCGTGGCGTTGTAATCGAGATAGATCATCTCGTGTCCGTCCCTTTCAGGCCGTGAAATCCCGGGCCCCAGCCCGGCGTTTCGGCACGATTTGCAATTGCTTCTCCTCGTAATAAACAAGCGAATCCGGGGGCACGCTCTGGATC
This sequence comes from Chthoniobacterales bacterium, assembly GCA_035274845.1. Lineage (NCBI taxonomy): Bacteria > Pseudomonadati > Verrucomicrobiota > Spartobacteria > Chthoniobacterales > Chthoniobacterales bacterium. Next base: position 39,491 of record DATENU010000007.1, on the reverse strand, counting down.
AGAAAAACGTTTCCGCCAATCGTGCTCCGGGCGCCGATCACGGTCTCCCCGCCAAGCACGGTCGAGTTTGGATAAATGGTCACGTCGTCTTCCAAAGTCGGATGGCGTTTCCCGCCTTTCTTGATTTTGCCATGCTCGTCTTTGAGGAAGCTGCGCGCGCCCAGGGTCACCGCGTGATACAACTTCACCCGCGCCCCGATCTCACAGGTCTCGCCCACCACCACACCGGTGCCGTGGTCGATGAAAAAATGCGGTCCGATCCGGGCGCCGGGATGAATATCGATTCCGGTCCGGGTGTGGGCCCATTCGGTCATGAGCCGCGGAATCAGCGGCACTTTTTTTTCGTAAAGAAGATGCGCCATGCGCTGGATGGCGATCGCTTCGATGGCCGGATAGGCGACGATCACTTCTTCGTAGCTCGTCGCCGCCGGATCGCCTTCGTAAGCCGCATCGACATCGGTCCATAAGACCTGGCGCAGTTGGCCAAGCTCGGACATGAACCATCTCAGAATCTCATCCGCCTTGGAATCGGCCGTGTCCCGGTCGAGTTTGTTGAAGCTCTTGGAAATCTCAGGCTTCATCCGCGCGTGGAGCCGGCGGATCCGGCTCCGGGTGACATCGGGCAGATCGCTCGAATCGACCAGCGGCTCCCCATGGAAGCCGGGGAACATCAAGCTCATCAGGCCGACGCAGGCCTCTTCAATGGCCGGGCGGGAGGGCAACGTCGCCGCGGCATCGAGATAATTGATGCCGCCCCCTTCCGTGTAGGTTTGAAGCAGTTCGGCAGCAGCGTCGTTCGTCGGCGATTCCATGCAGGCCAACTATGCGACGGCTCCGCCCGCAATGGAAACGGAAAGTCGCATTCCCAAACAGGGTTTGGGAACACGGAGCAACTGTGATATCTCGAACCGGAACATGAAATCGCTGCGCTCGCTTCATCTCTATCTGGGCTGTCTTTTCGCGCCGATTTTGATTTTCTTCGCCGTCACCGGTTCGTGGCAGCTGTTCAATTGGCATCAGTCGACGAAGGACAAGACCTACATCGCGCCGCCCGCTCTCGCCGCTCTCTCCTTCATTCATAAGGATGCCCATATTCCCGGCACGCCGGGGCGGGAGCCGACGCCGTTGCGCTATTTCATGCTCGCCGCCGGCGCCGGTTTGGTGGCGACTTCTGTGATCGGCATCGTCATGGCCTACCGGTTCAGTCAGCGCCCGATGGTGGCCACGGTTTGTTTGTTCGCAGGAATCGCGCTGCCCGCGGCCCTCCTCTGGATCTATAAATAACCGCCGGATTTTTGCATCCGCCTGGAAATCCGCGCACGACATCTTTCCCGGAAGCTTTAACATTGATGTTTCGCGCATGAGATCCTTTGAAATAACCGGCTTTCCTGTCGACGAGCTCAATCTCTTTCTGGCAGGCGCGCACCCCGATCCCTTCCGGCTGCTGGGCCCGCATCAAGTCGGGGACGATCTCGCGGTCCGCATTTTCCGTCCCGATGCCAAGGAAGTCACCGTGGTCCTCCCCGGAAAAGAGCCGCAACGCATTCCCGCCCAGCAGCTGAGTCGCGAAGGATTTTTCCAGGCAGTCCTTCCCGGTCTGGATCGCGATGTTGAATACGAAATTCACCTGACCAAAGCGGATGGCTCGACCGCCGTCGTGCACGATCCCTACCGCTATGGACCGATCATGGGCGAGATCGATCTGCATCTTTTCTCCGAGGGAAACCATTTGCAGATCTACGAAAAATTCGGCGCTCACCTGCGCACGATCGGAGAAGTGAAGGGCGTTTACTTTGCCGTCTGGGCGCCGAACGCTCAGCGGGTCAGCGTGGTGGGCGATTTCAACCTCTGGAATGGCCGCACTAATCCGATGCGGCGACTGATCGGAAGCGGAGTTTGGGAAATATTTTTGCCCGACGCCGGCGAAGGCGTGCATTACAAATTTGAGATCAGGACGCTGGCCGGCGCCTTGTTGATCAAGAGCGACCCGTTCGGCCTTTTCAGCCAGCACGGAATCCAGACCGCCTCGATGGTTTACGATCTGGAGCGTTACAAATGGGGCGACGCTGCTTGGATTGAATCGCGTCAAGAGCGGCGCATGCACACCAGCGCCCTCAGCATCTACGAGGTTCATCTCGGTTCCTGGCGGCGCAAATCTGATGGAGCCAAGCGGTCTTTGAGTTACCTCGAGTTAGCCGACACGCTGATCCCGTACGTGATCGAGATGGGTTACACCCACATCGAGCTGATGCCGGTCGCGGAACATCCCTTCGAAGGCTCGTGGGGATATCAGGTCACCAATTATTTCGCGCCCACCAGCCGGCTCGGGTCGCCCGACGAGTTCCGTCAGTTCGTCGACCGGTGTCATCAGGCCGGGATTGGGGTCATCATGGATTGGGTCCCGGCCCATTTTCCAAAGGACGCCCATGGCCTCGCGGAATTCGACGGGACCGATCTTTACGAGCACGCGGATCCGCGCCAGGGAGAGCATCAGGATTGGGGGACGTTGATTTTTAATTTCGGCCGCAACGAGGTCCGCAATTTCCTCATCGGGAACGCTCTTTTCTGGCTCGACAAATACCACATTGATGGTCTGCGGGTGGATGCGGTGGCGTCGATGCTTTATCTCGATTACTCACGCAAGGCGGGCGAATGGGTCCCGAACGCGTTTGGCGGCCGCGAAAACCTGGAAGCGGTTTTTTTCCTCAAGCGCTTCAACGAAGTCTGTGGCGAGCGTTTCCCCGGCGTCATGACCATCGCCGAGGAATCAACCGCCTGGCCCGGCGTTTCGCGTCCGACCCATTTGGGCGGCCTCGGTTTCAATTTCAAATGGAACATGGGCTGGATGCATGACTTCCTCCACTACATGGCGCTGGATCCGATCTTCCGCCGCTTCCATCACAACAGCATCACCTTCTCGTTGATGTATGCGTTCCAGGAGCATTTCATTCTCGTGCTCAGTCACGATGAAGTGGTCCACGGCAAGCGCTCCCTCATCAACAAAATGCCGGGCGATGAGTGGCAGCAGTTCGCCAATCTGCGGATGTTCTACGCCTGGATGTATGGGCATCCGGGGAAAAAGCTGCTGTTCATGGGAGGCGAGTTTGGGCAGCGGCGGGAGTGGAATCACGATCGCGAGCTCGATTGGGATTTGATGGAGCTGCCGCTGCACGACGGTTTGCGCCGGCTGGTGCAACACCTCAACTATGTTTATAAAAGCGAGCCCGCTCTCTGGGATCTCGACGACACCCACGAAGGCTTTGAGTGGGTCGATTTTCACGATGCCGATAACAGCGTCGTGGCGTTTCTCCGGCGGTCTCGCGAAGAGGACGTGATCGTTTTCGCCGTGAACGCGACGCCGGTCGTGCGGCAGGGTTATCGCCTCGGCGTTCCGGGCGGCGGTTTCTATCGCGAAATCATCAACACCGACGCGGAGACATATGGGGGCGGCAATGTCGGCAATATGGGCGGCTTCGAGGCGGAGGATTATCCCTGGCAGGGCCGGACGCATTCCCTGATGATTAGCCTGCCGCCGCTCGCCGTGGTGGCGTTCAAACTCGAGAAGTAGAGCGTCGCAGATTGACGCTTGACCCAAGGCGGTGGCTTTTGCCATTCTCCCGGCAGTCCTCCCCAGACAATGAAACCATACTACCCATCCCCCGACTCATCCCCCGCCTTCACCCTCATCGAACTGCTGGTTGTCATCGCGATTATCGCAGTTCTCGCCAGCATCGCGCTTCCCGTCTATAGCACCGTCCAGGAGCGTGGCGCTCAAACGAAAGACCTCTCGAACGCCAAGCAAATTGCGCTCGCCTGTAAACTCTACGCCGCTGACAACGATGGAAAATATCCGGACAAGGATGGCACCGTCGACCCGCCGGCGCCGTTGACGGCTGCCAGCAATTCGAACCAGGCCTTCGCCCTTTTGATTCCGAATTATCTGCCGACGGAAAAGTTATTTTACCTTGGCAGATCGGCCTGGTCGCCGTCGGTCGCGGATGAAAAAACGACTCTGCCGGCCGACCGCTGCGAAGCCGGGACTAACAATTTCGCCTACGAATTGGGCATGACGGAGACTTCGCCTCCGAGCTTTCCGCTGATCGCGGACGCTCCCTTCAGCGGCGGAGCCAGCGCCGTTTATAAGACCGATCAAACCCAGAAGGGCGGCGTTTGGAAGGGCAAAAAGGCGATCGTTATTCGTTGCGATCAGAGCGGGACTGTCGAATCGTGCAAAGTTAATGCAGCGGCCGGAACGGCCACAGTAGAAGGACCGACCGGTGGCAGCACGAACACAGATATTTTCGCGGCGAATGGCTCGACCTGGATCTCTCCCACTGGGAACGCTCTCTTGTTGCCGAATACGCCTTAGATCTGCTTGTTCGTTACCAGCACGACGAAGGCCGGGATCAACGACCCCGGCTACAGGAAGGCCCTCCTCGGGTTTTACCTGGCTTCGCTTGTTGGTCGTGATCCTGGTGGTCGGCCTGCTCGGCGTTCTGGCCTGGCCAACCATCAGACACGCCATCACCAAAAGAGAGATGACGCGGACGATGAAGAATGCTCGCACCTTCTATCTTGCCGGCTTTCATATGGCGACCGATGGGGCCGCCAACGGCGACGCAGATTCGGCCTGGCCGGGAGATTATCCGGCCATCGATCTGGCGGGCTACTGCACTAAACTGGTCCAAAAGGGGTATCTGAAGGCAGAAGATCTTCAGGAAATGCTGAGCGCGCCAGGGGCGAATTGCATCGTGCACAGCACGGGCGGCCCGCAGGCCGTAGTCACTCTTTCCGGCAGGTGCGCTCTCAAGGTTTACAAAGTGAAGAGCACCGATCCGTCCAACACGGTTTTCGCTGCCAGCTCGAACTACGTTTACGATACCGCTCTTAACCCGGCGGCGGTGCCTTTCGGCGATGCTGGTTTTGTGGTCATTCGGAAGAGCGGCGATACCGGTGTTTACCAAAGAATCCAGGCGACGCTGGCCGGTAATAAGAATACTCCGGCGAGGTTCCAGGCCGAAATTGGGGCTCTCCCCGGCGCTCCCCAGGAAAGCGTGGTTTCCGGTGACGGCGCTACGGTTTTGGCGGGGCCGGAGGCCCAATAACTTCCGACTCAAATTCGCCGTCCGCCACCCGAGTGCGAATTTTCGATTTTGCGCGCACAGCCGCGACGGTTTGAATCACCTGGCCTTTGCTGTTCGTGGTGATGCTGTAGCCGCGGCGAAGCGTCGCTTCTGGTCCAAGAACACGCAGAATTTCTTTGCCGCGCTGGAAGCGTTGCTGGGCGCTTTCCCATAAGCGCCGTGGCTGGGCGACAAAACGCCGATGCAGATCGGTCAGGTGGCTGCGCCGAAGCGCCAGCTCACTTTTAGGATCGTGCGACTTCAAAGACTGCGCGCGCCCGGCAAGGGCCGCCCGCGCGTCCGCCACAAATTGTTTTGATCGGCGGCGGAGCGACTCCGCGGTGAGATCCAGTTGCTGCTGGGTGTCGCGCATTCGCTGCGTCAGCTCCCGGGCCAGCGTCCGCTCGGAGAGAAAACGCAGACGCGTCAGGCTTTGTTGCAGGAAATTGCGCAGATATTTTTTCAGGCAATTCTCCAGCTCGTTCACCCGCCGCGCGAGTTCGGCTGCGTCGGCCACAATCAGCTCCGCCGCCGCGCTCGGGGTCGGCGCCCGAAGGTCGGCGACAAAATCCCCGATGGTGAAATCGATTTCATGACCGACCGCACTCACGAGCGGGAGAGGGGAGTGGAAGATGGCGCGCGCGACGATTTCCTCATTGAACTCCCACAGGTCCTCTATGCTGCCGCCGCCACGCGCAATGACGATCAAATCTATTGGAGCCCAGGCGGTGTTCGGCGCGCTTAGCTCCTTAATAGCCGTGGCGATTTCCGCCGCCGCGCCGATGCCCTGCACGCGCACTGGACTGATGAGCACTTCCACATTTGGCGCCCGCCGGCGCAGCACATTCAGGATATCGCGAACCGCCGCGCCGGTCGGTGAGGTGACGATGCCAATGCGTTTTGGGAATTTCGGCAGGGCGCGTTTCCGGGCGGAATCAAAAAGGCCTTCCGCTTCCAGCTTGCGCTTGAGTGCTTCGAACTTTGCCTGAAGCAGACCGGCCCCGCGCGTCTGCAGGATTTGCACGCTAAGCTGATACTGGCCGCGCGCCTCGAAAACAGAGACGTTCCCGTAAACCTGGACCTGCGCGCCATCGGCGATGGGCGGCCCCCCGGGCGGCAGGGTATTTCGAAAAATCACGCAGGAGATGGCCGCGCGCTGGTCCTTCAGGGTGAAATAGCGATGTCCTGAGGGATGCAGTTTGTGATTAGAGACTTCTCCCTGCACCCAGACTGCGCCAAATTTTGTCTCGAGCGTCCCGCGGATCTGGCGGGTGAGCTCGGCGACGGTGAAGACCTTGGACGCTTGTTGGAAGAAGTCGCTTTCCACGGGATCAAAAGGGCGAGGGCCGGAGGCGCTTCGTCATTTCTTCGTCATTTTCCAAACAACTCTTCCTGCGTCCCCACCGGCACTTTCAACCCTAGCTTCCGGTACGCATTCGGCATCGCCACCCGTCCCTGCGGCGTGCGCTTTATATATCCCTCCATAATCAGATACGGCTCATTCACTTCCTCGAGTGTTCCCGCCTCCTCGCCTACGGCCACCGCGAGCGAGCTCAATCCCACCGGCCCGCCGTTGAATTTGTGGATCAACGTTTCAATGATCCGTTTGTCCCACTGATCGAACCCATCCCGGTCGATTTCGAGCATGGTCAACGCTTTGTCAGCCAGATCGGCCGTGATTTTTCCGTCGGCCTTCACCTGGACGTAGTCGCGCACCCAGCGGAGGAGATTGTTGGCGGTCCGCGGCGTTCCGCGGGTGCGGCTGGCGATTTCGGCTGCGCCGGCGGAATCGATTTCCACGCGGAGCAACCCGGCGCTGCGCGTGATGATCTTATGCATTTCGTCCGCGCTATAATAGTCGAGCCGCGCCGTCATCCCGAAACGCGACCGCAACGGCGCGCTCACCATCCCCGCGCGGGTGGTGGCGCCGATCAGGGTGAACTTTGGCAATTGCAGGCGAAGACTTCGCGCCTGGGGCCCTTGATCGATAATGATGTCCAGCCGGTAATCCTCCATCGCGGGATAAAGGTATTCTTCGATCGTTGGCTGAAGCCGATGGATCTCGTCGATGAACAGGACGTCGCCTTTTTCGAGGCTCGTCAAAAGACCGGCCAGCTCTCCGGCCTTTTCGATCACCGGCCCGCTCGTGTTTTTCACGCTGACCCCCATGGCGTTCGCGATGATGTTCGCCAGCGTGGTTTTCCCGAGACCGGGCGGTCCGCTGAGCAGGATGTGCTCGAGAACGTCGCCCCGCTTTTTCGCGGCTTCGACCAGGAGTTCCAGGCGCTCGCAAACCTTCACCTGGCCGGTGAATTCGCTGAACATCGGCGGCCGCAGCGAAATCTCGAAAGCGGGATCGGTTTCAGGCGGTTTCATGGTTTCAGAGCTTTTTCTGTAGCCGTCGCCCTGCGGGCGACGCAAGATCGACGGTGAGCGGCGTCTCGCTTCGCACAGCGAAGCGGCTACAGAAGACGGGGGACACGACCCTCACGCCGCCCTCCCCAGATTCTTCGTCATCACCAGCTCCGTCCCCCGCGCCTTCAAAATGTAATCCACCTTGTCGAACGCGTTCCGGATCAGGTGCAGGCCCAAACCGCCCGGTCGAATCAGATCGTGCGCCCGGCCTTTCATGGTATGGACCTCGGTTTGCTTCCCGTAATCGCGCAACCGCATTCGAATGCAATGGCGCAATCCTTCCAGGGAGAGCGAGATCAATTGATCGTCCCGCAATTGATAAGCGTGCCGAATAATATTGGTGCAGGCTTCGTCTACTCCCAGCACCATGAGCATGCGTTCCTTTTCGGAAAACGGATACGCGTCCAGGAATCCGCGCACGAATTTTCGCATCGGCGCCAGATTGCCGGTGTGGCTGGAAAATTCGACCTTCGTTTTTTTCATTAACCCGCGTGAACGCTGAACCTATGCCGCCGCCTATTCAAACTCCCTACCGAAAACCCGGTGGACAGCCGGCGCAAGCATAGCTCTCTTTCGTCATGTGGAAATTGCTGCTCGCATTGCTCCTCGCGACCGGACCGGTTTTGGCCCAGGAAAGCCCGAGCGCCTACGAGGCGTTGCGAGTCATCGGCACGCAGCTCAATCGCGGGCTGGTTAATCGCGTCGTCTCGGTCAACGGCGTGGAGGGCGATCCCCAACCGCGGTCCTGGAAGATTTTGGTCGAGGACAAGAACGCGGCTAACGGCGTGCGCGAGATCGTGGTGGAAGACAATCGCGTCGTCTCGCAGCGCGTGCCGAACCGCTCGGTCGTCGGTTCCACCCAGGGCGCGACGATCAACACCTCGAAGTTGAATCTTGATTCCACCGGCGCGTATTCGGTTGCGGCCCATACCGCGGAGACATCGCACGTCACCTTCTCGCTTACCAGTTACACGCTGCGGACCGACGATCGCGGAAACCCGATCTGGGTCGTGGCCCTGGCCGACCGGAGGAACCGGCCGGTGGGCACGATCCACATTCGCGCCAGCGACGGCCGGGTAACCCGCGTCGAGGGAATGTATCAGGGCCGGAACATGGAGCAGGTGGAAGTGAACCCGGACACCGCCGACAATCCGCCGCCGGCGGAGGATGATCAGGTTCAGGACGAGGACGAAAATTCCGACGAGAACATCGTATTGAAAGATGTGAAGAGAATGTTCCGCCGCACAACTCACGACGCGACCCGAATATTTCACAAGGTCCGGCGTTCCTTCGTGGATTTCTTCAACCGGTAAAATTCGTGGCCTCGTCGGAAACTCTCTGGCCTTCGCTTCCCCTCCCGGAGTGGAAGGAGACCGCCAGGACTCTTCACATGTGGACGCAGATCGTCGGGAAGATCCGGCTCGCGCTCACCCCCTGGACGAATCATTCCTGGCACGTCACCCTCTATCTTACCTCGCGCGGCTTAACGACATCGCCGATCCCACACGGAACGACGACATTTGAAATCCGTTTCGATTTCATCGACCACCAACTGCGAATCCTGACCAGCGGCGGCGAAATTCGGGTCATCAAGTTGAGACCGCTCTCAGTCGCGGCGTTTTATCGTGAGGTTATGAACGCGTTGGCCGATCTTGAAATGCCGGTCGAGATCAACACCACTCCGAATGAAGTGGACCCCGCGGTCCCGTTCGAGAAAAACGAAACGGACGCCGCTTACGACGCGGAATACGCGAACCGCTTCTGGCGCGTCCTTCTCCAGAGCGACCGGGTCTTTAAGGAATTTCGCGCGGAGTTCTGCGGCAAATGTAGCCCGGTCCATTTTTTCTGGGGGAGCTTCGACCTGGCCGTCACCCGGTTCTCCGGCCGCCGCGCGCCCCAGCATCCCGGCGGCGTCCCGCATTTGCCGGACGCCATCACGCGCGAGGCTTATTCGCACGAAGTAAGCAGCCTCGGGTTCTGGCCGGGAAATGAAGCCATGCCTGATCCGATTTTTTATTCCTACGCCTACCCGGAACCCAGCGGATTTTCTGATGCGAAAGTGAAACCCGCGGCCGCGAGCTTTAACGCGCAACTCAAGGAATTCGTCCTTCCCTACGAGGCTGTCCGGCAGGCTGCAGAGCCCGATCAGGCGCTGCTCGATTTTGCCCGCGGCGCGTACGACGCGGCCTCGACGCTCGGCCATTGGGATCGTGCCGCGCTCCTAGAGGTCAAACCTGACGTGCATTTTCGCGGGCCGCCCCGGTGATGAACAGGTCACTTCGGGAGTGTTCCGTCGTGGCGCCTTTTCCAAAAATCCTTTCCGCTCCATCGCTGTTCATAACCGTAGAATGAGTGTCGCTGAGCGAGGTAGGCGGCGTAGATTGACTCCATCCGCTCGCCGTACCGGCCGAGCGCGCCTTCATCTCCGGCCTTGCGTGCAATGAGCGTCTGACCGGCCTTGAGCCCAGCGTAGATGGCGGTCAGGATTCCCTGCGAGGACAGGGGGTCGAACGACAGGGCCGAATCGCCCGCCGCGATCCAATCATCTCCGTGAAATTTTTCCAGCCGGGCGCTATTGGCCGCGGCGGCTTTCGGTCGGCCCGGGAACACATAACCGTGACGAGAGATTTTCGCGCGGATGTGTTTCGTCCGGTGCAAGAGCGATCGATATCCGCAGATGGTGCGGGCCAGGGAAGAGGAACTGGTGCCGGCATCGGTATGGTAAACGACAACTCTTTTGCGGGATGGGAGCAGGGCGGTATACCACCAGCCTTCAGGCGCGGACTCAACGAGCGTAGCCGAGTCTGAATCGAATTCGCTTTCGGTCGTCCTTGTCGCGAAGAGAGTAACGAATGCGACCAGGCTGTCGTGTTTGACCCGGCGGACACCTTGTTGGCGCGCCACAAGGCTGAGGCGTCCGGTGCAATCGGCCAGCCAGCGGCCGCGCACGTTGCCGTGTGCCCCAAGTTCCACCTCAAATGTCTTCCTGGCTCGTCGCACCTCCACCACCTTGGATTCTTCATGGACGCACACGCCGGCGTGCCGGGCCGCGTTCCTGAGCGTTGCGTCAAATCTAGGGCGGTCGAGATGCCATCCGTGACCATGCGGATCTTTGATGAACTCAGTCGACCGGAGCGTCGAGCTGCTCCACGCCGATTGATTCCCGTAGCAAGCCAGATGGCCATCCGCGACAAATGAATCCCAAAGGCCGAGATCACGAAGAAGCGGCTTTATCGCCGGAGGCAAGCTCTCCCCAACCTTAAACGAGAGGCAGGACTTTGCTTCAAGTAACAAGACCCGCTCACCGGCCCTGGCCAGGACAAGTGCCGTCACCGAACCGGCTGGCCCGCCCCCCACGACAATCGTATCAAACATACGGCGCGGCAGCGCCATATTAGTGACTAGCTACCAAAGGGCCTACGCATCTCCCGGGCCTGCGCCGTCTCGTTCGCGAAGTCAGAGGCTGTCCGCCGGTGTCTTCCATTTCGCGCGATTTGCGAGGTTCGCAAAATCCTCGATCCCCCTGGGCATCGCTCCCTCAGCCCGCTCGGCAAGCGCTCGTCGGTTCTGCTGGCGGGTGACCTTCTCGGCCGGGCCCACGCGCAGATTCCTGGCGGCCGAAACTGTTTGGGCAAATCCCGTCTGAGACTCGACGTAGAGGTCGGGTGGAAAAACTGGGAGCTTGTCCTTCGGCCCCGCCCGCCGCTCCACCACCCCGAGCTTTCCGAAATCGGAAATCATCTGTTTGATCTGAGCCAGCGTCCCTCCCAGCAGAAATCGGTACCAGACCGCGCGCGTGTTGAAAGCCAGCACACGTTTTTCCAGCGGCAGCTTCTTATTCATCACCTGCTGGTAAGCCTCCTCCGTCAGGACATGATTGGGAACGCGTGCGGGCCAGAATGTCGGGATAAACGGATCGTAGCCAGACTCGTATCCGGCCCGGCAGCTTGCCGTGTCCGTCTGCCACGGCACCGCCATCCAGCGCGTGAGATCCCCCGGGCCGTTCGCGTAGAGTGGGCCAAACTCTCCCGTGGCCACCTCCGGCGTCAAGGTCGTGCCATAATCTGGTTCGGATTGATTTGGGGCCCGGGGCCGAACTCGAAACGGCGCGTAGTACATTGTCCTCCGTCTCATCGGCCAAGTCATTTCGCATCCAGGATGGAACGGGCCTCCCAAACAAAACCACAAAGCCGCTTTATCCAGCGTCGCCGGCCGGTCCCTCAGCTCGACCTCAGCCAGCTTCCCGGGATATTTTGGTCCACCGGCGGGCCAATCATCCTCAAATTGGCCACTGGCCCAGAGTCGGAGGAATTGGTACTGGGTCGTGGTCAGGGCCAGCAAAGACCGCGGCCCAGTGGCGGGAATTGTCACTGCATCCCCGTACATTTGGGGCCAGGCCAGAACGTTCAAAGCGGAAGACGCCGGGTCGCGGAAGATGTTAAACAATTGCAACCGCACTTCATGAAACAAATCAGGCAGCCCATCGTTCGACACCACTCGATGGAGCTTGTCGAAGTAATCCGGTTGCAGAAAATCGTAGGGTGATCGCCAGCCGAATTGAACGTGAAAGCCATAATTCACCCATTGGGCATCACAGAACTGCTGCAAGATCGGAAAGATGTGCTCGGTGAACGAGGGCTTGGTGACCGGCTTGATCCAAACCTTCTGGTAGGTGTCGTAGAGCAAGTCGTACATCGTTTGGACTGAGACAATTTCCGGCGCGTAATTAGGGGGCGCGGTCACGACCCAGGCGGGATCCACCGGGATTGACTTGCCCTTGACGCGAACCTCCGCGGAAACCGGCCCATCGGAGGTGTCGTCATGCCAGCCGTCATTATTGGCGAACGTATAAGGCGGATTATTTGGGAACGGACTGTTGGACTCGCCCCTCCCGCCGAGGAAAATCAGATTTCCTAGCTCATCGGTGGTCAACTCGCCTAGGTAAACCTTCGTCCCAAAAAATTCGCCGGTGTCGAACTTCTGCGCCGGGGCGCCCTTTTCTCCTTTAATTGATCGCGGGCCCGGATCGATGATTAACTGGCTCCGCTTTTCTCCGACCACGCCGGCATTTCGCAGGACACAAGCCGTAGCCTCGGGGATATCCATCGCCGTTTCGAAGTTGAACCAGGCCGCCTTCTTGTTGGCGACGTGAACTGTCCACACGATCTCGGCGTTGGAAGCGTTTAATTCGCCGATCACTTCGCCGGCAGCATTGTAGCCATAAATGCGAAATTTCGCGGCCTGACGTTTCAGCGCACCTGTGGCGTCTTTGTAATAGTCGAGCGGAGCCGGGGTCGGATGGGGAACTTCCGGGCCCACGAAAAATTCTGATTTGCTGTTTCCCACCCGCGCCACACCGATTCCGGGATGAATCTTCGCGCTAACGATCGTCTTATCCGCAGCCAAGGGGAATTCCTTTCGTTTAGACTGATCGGACTACGTCCGGTGTCAAGTTCTTGATATTCGTTCCCGGCCAGGATTGTTTTGTCACGTTATCAATAAGGCGATTTCATGCCTGATCGGAGCCGCAACGATTACCGCATTGTGCTCCCGGAGGCCAAACCCGACTTGCATTCGCGCCCCCCGCGCCCGTAAAGTCGGCCCACATGGTTTGCAACGACGAAGCTATCGCGTGGCGCGACGTCCCCCAGGGATGGCGCCAGCTCTGGGGCGATTTCGACCGGCTGGGGGTAAGCCTCCAGTGGCACGATTTCCGGACCGAGCGCTCGCTCGATTGGGGCCAGAGCTTCCGTCCGCGCAGCCTCGAGTTTTGTCTCAACGTCGCCGGACGTGGCGCCGTGGGCCGTGAGGCCGATTACGTTTCCAGCAGTGCCGGTTATTATGCGGTCGCCGACGAACCGCTCCGGGCTTCGCGCCAGGCGCGCGATCATCATCAATTCGTGACCGTCGAGTTTTCCAACGACCATTTGCAACGTCAGCTTGCCGATTGCGAAGCCGACCTGGAACCTCAGCTGCGCGCCGCGATTTTCCCCGAAAAGGAACGCCCGATTGTTTCCTCCGCCCGGCCTATGACGGCGGAGCAGCATCAGGTCGTCTCCACGCTGCTGACGCCGCCGGTTTCCAAGCCCGCCCAGGCTCTTTGGTATCAAAGCAAAGCCCTGGAGCTGATGTCGCATTTCCTGTTCGCGCCGAAAGACCCGGAGCTGTTTTGCATGCGGCAAAAGCGGGTGGCCCGGGACCGCGTCGAACGAACCAAGGAATTGCTGGCCCGCGATCTGGCCCAGCCGCCGACCCTCGAAATGCTCGGACGGGAAGTGGGGTGCAGCCCGTTTTACCTGAGCCGCAGCTTTTCCCGCGAAGTCGGCCTGACCATTCCGCAATATCTGCGGAAACTCCGAATGGAACGCGCCGCGGAGCTCCTGCGCAGCGGGCGATACAATGTCACAGAGGCCGCTACCGAAGTGGGCTACGCCAGCCTGAGTCACTTCAGCAAAGCCTTCTGTGAAACGATCGGCTGCTGCCCGGTTCTCTATCCGATGGCGAAAAACGTCATCCTCGATCGGTAGAGAATTTTTGAACCGCGGATTACACGGATGAAACGGATGGATCTGGAGTCTCAAATTTCTGTGTTTTGATCCGTGGCATCCGTGTAATCCGCGGATAAATTTTCTGTTCATCGAAAATGAAAGTCACTCGCGCTCTCATCTCCGTTTCCGACAAGAAAGGCGTGGCGGAGTTCGCCCGGGCCTTGGAAAAGAAAGGCGTCGATATTATTTCCACCGGTGGGACCGCGGATCTGCTGCGCAAAGAAGGCGTCCCAGTGCGGGATATTTCCAGCTTCACGGATTTTCCTGAAGTGCTCGAAGGCCGGGTAAAGACTCTCCATCCGCGGGTGCACGGCGGGCTGCTTTACAAACGCGGGAACGAGCTCCACGAAAAACAGGCCAAGGAATGCGGGTTTCAACCGATCGATCTTGTGGTCGTAAATCTCTATCCATTTGAAGCTACGATACAGAAGCCGGGCGTCACCCTTCCGGAAGCGATCGAGCAAATCGACATCGGCGGACCTTCCATGATCCGCAGCGCCGCGAAAAATTATGAGTCGGTCACCGTGGTGGTGGATCCGGCCGATTACGACACGGTCCTGGAAGACATGCGCGATCACGAAGGGGAGACGACCCTGAAATTGCGCGAGCGCCTGGCCATCAAGGCGTTCATCAAAACGTCCGATTACGACCGCGCGATCGGCAGTTTCCTGAACCAGGAGCAGTCCACCGACGCATCCTTTTCGCTCTCGCTTCCGCTGGTGACGCGCCTGCGTTACGGCGAGAATCCGCATCAGACCGCGGCGCTTTACGGCGATTTCGACCAGCACTTCACGAAACTGCACGGCAAGGAGCTTTCCTTTAACAACATCCTGGACATCAGCGCGGCCGCCAACCTGATCGCCGAATTTACCGATCCGACGGTCGCGATTTTGAAGCACACCAACCCCTGCGGAGTGGGCAGCGATCCGGACCTGCGCGAAGCCTGGGAAAAAGCTTTCGCGACCGACAAGCAGGCGCCGTTCGGAGGGGTTATCGTCTGCAATCGTCCGGTCAGCGAGCCGCTCGCCAAGGCGATCAGCGAGATCTTTAGCGAGGTGATTATCGCGCCGGATTTTGAAAGCGAGGCGCGGGCTTTGTTTCAAAAGAAAAAGAACCTGCGGCTGATCCGGTCGCTGACTCCAGCCCCGTCCAAGACGCCTTTGCAGGACATCCGTTCCGTGGCGGGCGGCCTGCTCGCCCAAGACAGGGATTCCGGCGCGCTCACGGACCTCGAGAACAAAGTCGTCACAACGCGGCAGCCGGCGGAACATGAGTTGTCCGCGATGATTTTCGGATGGCACGTGGTGAAACACGTGAAATCCAATGCCATCGTTTACGCCGGGCCGGATCGGACGCTCGGTATCGGCGCCGGGCAAATGTCACGTGTGGACGCTTCGCGTATCGCTGTGTGGAAAGCGGGGGAAGCGGGCCTGTCGCTCGGCGGAAGCGCGGTGGCGAGCGATGCCTTTTTTCCTTTCCCGGACGGTTTGCTTGCGGCGGCCGATGCCGGCGCCACCTGTGCGATTCAACCCGGCGGCTCAGTCCGCGACGAGGAAGTAATCGCGGCCGCCAATGAACGCGGCATGGCCATGATCTTCACCGGCGTCCGGCATTTCCGGCATTAAGCGCTGTAGCGGCGCTCTGTCGCCGCGCCGAGGAAACGCCCCGACAGAGCGGGGCGGCTACAGCGTCATTCCGCGACGCGACGCGAGCGCCGCATCATCGAGCCCTGGACAATCACCCCGATCGCGGCGAGCGCGATGGTCAGAATCATCGTGCCTTTTTCCGGCAGGGTGAATCCGTTTCCGATCAGGTGCGCGCCTTCGATTGAAGAAAGAAGGATCAGGACCAATCGAACAAGGCGAGCAGCAGAAGCGCGCCCACGATTCCGCCGATGACAAAGGTGATGCCGCGATAGTGGATGTGATCGACGAAGAACGTTGCCGCCAGCGCCCACGCGATCCGGCCGCCGGCGAGGAATCCGGCCACCGCGATCGCAAGTTTTTGAAGCAGGATCGCAAGGAGCGCGCCGATCACTCCGCAGCCGAGCGCGACGAGCAACGTCATCCATTGCGGCGGCTCCTTCATGAAGTAGGCCGCGACCTCCAGTCCGATGGCGAAACCAAGCGCCGCGACGAAGAGCCAGAACAGCTTTCGCCCGAACAACAGGATCGCCACGCCGACGGCGACACTGATAATCGGGACGGAAAGGTTCATCTCCGGCGTCAGATCATTTCTTCAGCATCGCGTCGCGCTTCGCCTTGAATTCGGTCCCGGGTTTCCACTCGGGGAATTTCTCCCCGTTCGCCACCTGGTAGCCGACCTCGAGCAACAAGCGCAGGTCCTCCGCGGCGCCGGACAAATCCCACTCTGGATTCACCTGGTCCGAGGGCTGGTGATAATGCTTCGCGATGTATTCATCCCTCTTTTGCTGGCCGAAACCCGGCGGTTTGCCGATGACATCGCGTCCTTCCTTGGTGTAGAGCGACGGCACTCCGACCTTGGAGAACTCGAAATTATCCGCGCGATAAAATGTTCCTTTCTCCGATTCGCTGTTCGGGTTCATCACGCGGCCCTGTTTTTTCGTCGCTTCGGCGAGGATCTCGTCGAGATCGGAATTGCCGAAGCTGATGTCCTCGAAGTCGCGGGTTTTTCCCCAGAGGCTGAGGCCATCCATGTTGATGTCGGCCAGGGTCTTCTCCAGCGGGTAGAGCGGGTGCTCCGCATAAAACTTTGCGCCCAGCAGGCCGGCTTCTTCCGCCGTGGTCGCCATGAAGAGCACTGAACGCTTCGGCGCCGGTTTCATTTTCGTAAACGCTGTGGCCAACTCGAGCAGTCCACCGACACCCGACGCGTTGTCCGACGCGCCGTTGAAAATCTTATCGCCCGGGATGTCGTCATGCTTCCCGAGATGATCCCAGTGCGCGCTGTAAATGACCCATTCGTCCTTCAACTTCGGATCGCTCCCTTCGATTTTGGCGACGACATTGCGCGACTTGAACGGCCGCACGGTCTGTTTGAGATCAAAGCTGGCTTTCGCGGTTAACGCCACGGGCCGGAACTCTTTGGTAATCGCCGCTTTTTTCAGTGCGTCAAAATCCTGGCCGCAATCGGTCAGCAATTTTTTCGCGACATCGAGCGTGATCCACGACCGGATTTGAACCGCGCCTGCGTTCTTGTCCGCGGCATCGATCTCGAAGTTCTCCTTCGCCCAGCTCGACATCACGACCGAATAGGGATACGCGGCCGGTTTTGTCTCATGAATGATGACCGCCGCGGCGGCGCCTTTTTCCGCCGCGATTTCGTACTTGTAGGTCCAGCGGCCGTAATAGGTCATTGCGCTGCCCTTGAACATTTTCGGATCGAGCTTCGACGGATCGGCCGGATCTGGAATCGCCGGATCGTTGATCAGCATAAGGATCGTTTTCCCGCGAACATCGACGTCCTTGTAATCGTCCCAGCCAAATTCCGGCGCGACCACCCCGTATCCGACAAACACGATATCGGTGTTCGCCGCCTTGATCTCCGGTTGGAGCCGCGCCGATGACGCGACGTAATCGTCCGGGAATTTCAGATCGGTCCTTTTGTCGCCGACGGTAAACGACGCGGTTGGCCTGGTCGTGATTCCCGCGAGCGGAACTTCCTGGGTGTAGGTGCCGTTGGGGTTGCCCGGCTTGAGCCCCAGGTTCTTGAACTGCTCCGAGATATATTTGACCGAGAGTTCCTCCCCCTTGGAACCCGGTGCGCGTCCTTCGAATTCATCGGAAGCAAGAACCTTGATGTGTTTCAAAAGATCGGCGGCGGTCATGGCGTCCAGAGCCGCTTTCGGTGGAGGGTCCGCGGCAAGCGCGGAAACGCCGAAGGAAAATGCCGATAGAAGAATATGGGCCGGTTTCATGTTATCGGGCGTCCGGGGGCTTCACCGTCGGCTTCGTATTTTTATCTTTCGCTGCCGCGATCCCGATTTTCTTCAGAAACGGCTGGACCGATTGTTTGCGGCCAAGGAACTTCTCGATCGATTCGGTGATCTCCCGCGAATCGCCCGGCTCGTAGATATCCTTGCGCAGACGCATTCCGGCCTGCTTGTCGAGATAACGGTCTTTCGCCGCTTCGAACACCGTCGCCATATCCGCCGCGATCGCATCCGCCCAGGCGTAACCGTAATAGCCGGCGTCGTAGCCATTCAGATGGCCGAAGTAGGAGACGAACGTCGTCTCGGGCGCGATCGGCAGAAAGACCTTCTCGAGGATTGGGTTCGAAATGGCGACGCAATCGTAGGCCTGTCCTTCCGGATGCGGCGCATGCAGCGCCAGGTCGAGGGAGGCCATCGAGAATTGCCGCCGGTAGTAGGTGGCGGCCGTGGCCAGTTTCGCTTCCTTCATTTTCTCGATCGTTTCCGCGGGGATCTTCTTCGCGGGATCGCGATAATCGGCGGCAAAGGTATCGAGGACCTTCTTTTCCCAGACCCAGTTTTGCAGCATTTGCGAAGGCGCCTCAACGAAATCGCCCGGCACATTGGTTCCCGCGAATCGAGAAAACTTTGCGCGGGTCACCATGGTGTGGAGCGCATGCCCAAACTCGTGGAAGAGCGTTTCCACGTCGGTATGGGTGAGGAGCGATTGGCCCTCCGCGTTCGGCGGCGGAAAATTGCAAAGCAACGCCACGGTTGGGCGCTGGTATTTCCCGTCGGCCATCTGCTTGCCGCCGATGATTTCAAACTCGGCGAAGTGGTTGAATTTTCCCTCGCGCGGAAACATATCGAGATAAAACATCCCGAGCGGTTCGCCGGTGGCCGCATCGGTGACCGCGTAGAGTTGGAGGTCGTCCACCCATTTTTGCGGGACCGCGATCTTCTCGAATTTCAGGCCGAAGATGCTCTGATAAATGGCGAACATCCCTTCCAGCGTTTTTTGGAACGGGAAGTACGAGCGCAATGCCTCGGTATCGACGGCGTATTTCTGCTTCTTCAGTTGGTTGGTGTAATAGCGGAAATCCCAGATCTTAATGGCGGCTTTCGGGTCCTTCGTTTCGGCGGCCTTTAGTTTGCGCAGCTCTTCAATCTCGGCGGCGAACTTCGGCTGCGAACCGGTCACGAGATCGTCGATGTATTTCGTCGCGCCAGCGGCCGACTTCGCCATTTTGATTTCGGTCTGATAATCCGCCCACGATTTGTAGCCGAGCCGGAGCGCGATCTTGTTCCTAAGCGCAAGCATCTGGTTCAACACCTCGACGTTTTTCTCTTTCGCCATCGAGTCGTGAATGACGTAGAGCTTCCTGCGCAGCTCCTCGCTCTTCGCGTTATCCATCACCGCGAGATATTGCCAGGTGACGTTGGCTTTCACCGTGTAGGCGTCGTCCCCGGTCTTGACCCCGGGAGAAGCGAGAAAGCTCTCCGGCATGCCCTCCAGTTCCGCTTTGGTGAAGACGACCGGCGCCTGCACTTCAACTATGTTTGTATCGAAAGTCGTTCCGAGCTTGGAGAGATCCTTGCGCAATTGCTCGACCTCATTGCGCTTTTCCGGCGGCAGATCGAGTCCGGCGCGGCGATAATCGCGTAAAGTTTCCTTGAACAGCTTCGCCTCCTCGCCGCTCAGCTTCGGCTGGGTTTTCTCGAATGCCTTGATCGCCTTGTAAACGTCCTCGCGATAATCGACACCCACCGCCCAATCCTGGAAGTTTTTGACCGCGTTTTCGGCGGCGGTCCGCATGGCGGGAGACGTGTTGGTCTCCTTGATGATGGTGGCCCGGTTGGCCGCCAGCCGAGCTTGGTAACCGAGGTCGTCGAGCGCGACGACGGTGCTCTTGAACGTAACCTTGGCTGGGTCCTGGGCGCCGATCTGATCGAGCGCGGCGTTCGCGGTCGCGATCGCCTTTGTCATCGACGCTTCGACCGCATCCGGCGTCTGCTCCCACTCCGGCAGGGTCAGAATTGCATTTGCCTTGGTCGCGGCTTCGCGGAAGGAATCCGCGGTTTTCAGTTCATCGGCGCGAAGGCTGGCGGTGATTGCGAAAAAGAGGAGTGGCAAAATTGTCGGTTTCATAAATAACGAAGTGGAAGCCGAAACATGTTGGAGAAGGGGAGGAGGGTAAAGTGGAATCCGGGGGGCGGATCTTCAAGGAGGGGCGCTTTCCAAACCGCCCTTTGTTTCCGTCGCCCCGTTTCAGGGGCTTGACCTGTCTTGAACATCAAACCGGGAGTTCCGCTTCGCTTCACTCCCGGCTTTATTCCGCCGCGCCTTTCGGCGCTGCTGGTGGTGTCGCTGTCCGCGCCGAGGCGGAGGCAACCCCCATGTGTCTCCACTCGTTCATAGCGCCGGAGGCGCGAAGGAATAAAGCCCGGAGTGAAGCGTAGCGAACTCCGGGACAGTCGCATCCGAATCCATCGAACCCCGGAGGGGTGACGGAAACCGCGCGCACGTGCACGAACACCGCCATTCTGAGCGGAGCGCAGCGGAGTCGAACAACCCCGCCTTGGTGCGAGCGATACCGATCTGGTGGACGTGGGGGCCCTCGACTTCGCTACGCTTCGCTCGGATGACAAGGGTTGCCTGAATTGGAGCGCTGGAGGCGAGGGATTAGAGCCCGGAGTGCAGCGCGGCGAAACTCCGGGAATCGCGGCAAGAATTATGTCGAAAACCCCTGACAAGGGGTGACGGAATCCGCGGTTTGGGAAACGGCGGCTCCGTCGGGGGGACGCAACGCGCGTTTTGCGAAAATCGGCGCGCCATGCGATGAGATCGCAGTTGATGCAACCGTACCTCGAAAAATTCATTCTCGCCTTCATCCCGCTTTTCGTGGCGATCGATCCCATCGGGCTCGTCGCGATTTTTCTCGGGCTGGGCGGCCATGCCGACGCCAAGCGCCGGCAGCATGAAGGCACCCTTGGCTTGATCACGAGCCTGGCCGTTTCGATCGGTTTCATTTTTCTCGGCAAAATAATTTTTCGCGCTCTTGGAATTACCGTTTCGGATTTTCAGGTGGCGGGGGGCCTGATTCTCCTCGGCATCGCGGTCCGCGAGCTTCTCGACCTCGGCGAACGGAACCGCTACGCCGGAGAAGCGTTTGGAGTGGTTCCTCTCGGGATGCCCCTAATCGCCGGCCCGGCCTTGCTCACCGCGTTGCTCCTCCTGGTGGATACCGTCGGAATTTTGTTCACGGTCTTGGCGCTCCTCGTCAATTTGCTGTTGGTCGGCATTGGGTTCCGCTACGCGAGCCATTTTACTCGCTGGATGGGGCAGCAGGGCCTGAGGGGCGTCTCGAAATTGATTTCGCTGCTCCTGGCGGCGATTGCGGTGAGCCTGATCAGGCGGGGTTGGCAGGCGCCCTGAAGGAAGGAGAGCCGCTGCCTTGGGTGCGCCTTCGCCGATTTCGGATTCAGAAAATTCTCCGCCCGCCGCGGCCCCCACGCCGGTCTCCTTCTTTCGACGTCACGGCGGTATGCTGGTGGTGTTGCTGATTCTCGTAATCTACGGGTTCGAAGCCCATGCTCGCCGGCAATTCGAACCGACGCCGGCGACTCAGGGCGACCAGGGCGCCTACCTGGCGGATGCCGTCCGAATGTATGAAACGAACTACGCGGCCGTAGGAGAACGCGCCCGGATGCCGGTCTATCCATTTCTCCTCTCGTTCCTCTACGAACCGGGACTGACAGAGGAGAAATTTCTCGAGCGGGCGCAAACGTTCACGGTCAATCTGTCCATTGTTCTCTTGTTCCTGCTCTTCCTGATTTTCCGCAGGACATTCCCGACGATTTACGCCGTAGCGCTCGTTAGCATCACGGCGTTCGGGATGTTTCTCTATCGCGCCGGGATGGCGCAACCGGAGGTGCTTCTCTACACCCTCTGCTTCTGCGCCTTCCTTTTGTTCGCGCGATTGTTCGCCACGCCGCGTTGGTGGCTGGCGGTGCTCGCCGGGGCAACGATGGGCGTGGCCCATTTGACCAAGGGATCGCTGCTTCCCGCACTGGCTCTCTGGGTGCTCCTCTTCGTCGTCCAGACTTTTTGGAAAAGGGGTGACAGGACCGGAGAAGTTGGGCCGCGCGTGCTCGCGCTTCTCCTGGTCATCGTGACCTTTTTGGCCGTCACCTCCGCCTATCTGCGAACCAGCAAAGAAGTTTACGGCGCCTATTTCTTCAATGTGAACTCGGCCATCGTGGTGTGGTGCGATTCGTGGCCCGAAGCGCTTGGATGGCTGGAACTTCAACATGACCGCGAGAAATGGCGCGCTCTTCCCGCCGACCAGATTCCTTCGGCCGCGAAGTATTGGCGGGAACACTCGCTGTCGCAGGTGGTCAATCGATTCGCGCGAGGGTTGCGCTCGCTCGCCACTCAGAAAGCCATGGCGGTCGGCCACTACAAATTCATGGTGGGGCTCGTGCTGCTGGCCGGGGTTATGTGGGTAAGCGACCCGCGTCGTGGCTGGCAGCTCGTCGCCGAAAATCCGTTTGGGGCGGCGTTTGCCTTTTTGTTCTGCGCGTTTTTCATCGTCGCCTTCGCCTGGTTCGACGCGATCACCAGCGATACGCGTTTTATCCTGACGCTCTTTTTACCGGTGGTCTTTACCGCGTCTCTTTTCATTATCGCGGTAGGGCGTGATCGAAGTTTCTCCATCGCAGGCCGCCGGCTGCCTTTTGCGGTCCTGTTGTCGGGGGTCCTGCTTTCGCTCTCGTTAGTGGACGTATTTTACAACGCCTGGCGAGGCTTCGGTAACTAGGAGGGAACGCGCTCTCGCGTCTAGAACTGCCCCGTCCGGAGCATCACCAGGGTGCAGCCCTCGACCACTTCGATGCCGGCCGCTTCCGCTTTTTCCGCCAAGGCGAAGTTCTCCGCCCCGGGGTTCATGATGATGCGGCGCGGTTTCGCGGCGACGATGCCGTCAATCAGCGGATTCGAGCGCGCTTCACCGAGGTACAACGTCACGGTGTCAATTGGTCGCGGAGCGTCCGATATGCTCGGGTAGCATTTCTCCCCCAGGATATCGGCGAAGGCGGGATTAATGGGCACGGGCCGGTGCCCGTATTCCTGCAAGAGCTCGAATGCTTTATAGGCGTAGCGGTCCGGCTTGGGCGAGGCGCCGAGAATAGCGACGGTTTCAGGCGTTTTCATGCTGGCAGATGAAGGTACGCCCAGCGATGAATGCTGTCACTTTTTCCTGCTGATGCTCCTGATCAGGAGCAAGATTGAGAGGGGGCAGTCTTATTGACAGCGGGCCCCCCCTTGTTACTATCCTCGCTTCCTATGCGATTCCCGCTGGCGTTGACCTCCAAGATCGCCGCCTACATCATCACCAACAAGCTGCGGCGGACTCCGAAGTTTGCCACCGTCCTCCAGCTTGAGCCCTTGCATACGTGCAACTTAACCTGTACCGGCTGCGGACGGATCCGGGAGTATTCCACCTCGCTCAAGGACATTTTGCCGCTGGAAGACTGCCTGGGGGCTGCCCGGGAGTGCAACGCCCCCATGGTCTCGATCTGCGGCGGGGAGCCCCTGATTTATCCCCAAATCGAAGCGTTGGTGAACGGACTCTTCGAGCAAAAACGGATCGTTTACGTCTGCACCAACGCCATGTTCATGCGCAAAAAGATGCGGGAATGGATGGCGGCCGAATTGGCGAAAGCGAATAACGGCAGCCGCGCCGGTCTGGAGTCGAAGCTCGCGGAATTGGTCGCCAAAGGCCTCGTTTCCGAAAAGGATGCGGAAGTCGTCCGGCAAGGTCCAAAAGATCCGGCGAAACCGACCATCGGCCCGAGCCGCTGGATGTATTGGAACGTCCACCTCGATGGGCTGGAGCGGACGCACGATCTGATTGTCGAGCGCGAAGGCGTTTTCAAGGAATGCATCCTCGCGATCAAGATGGCGAAAATCCTTGGTTATCAGATCGCGACGAACACGACCGTTTACAAGGAAACCGATATGGAAGAGCTCGAACAGCTCTTCGATTTCCTTTCCGATCTCGGCGTGGATGGCCACACCATCACCCCGGGCTACGAGTACGACGCGGCCAAGCAGGACATGATCAAACGGCTGAGCTTGCAGCCGGAAAATTTCTTTCTCACCCGAAGCGCGACGGTGAAAAAGTTCGCGAAGATGGAAGACTGGATGAAGCGCTACACGTTTTTCGGGACGCCGGTTTACTTCGAATTTCTCGCCGGCAAACGCGACCTGACCTGCTCTGCCTGGGCGATTCCGACCCGCAACATCAGCGGCTGGAAAGCTCCCTGTTATTTCATGACGGATGCCGCCGGCACAAACGGCACCGGCCATTACAAGAGCTACGCCGACCTCCTCGCGAATGTGGACTGGAACAAGTACGGCGTGGTGGAAGGTGTCGCGAAAGACCCGCGCTGCGAGAATTGCATGACGCATTGCGGCTACGAGCCGACCGCCAGCCTCGGTTTGCACGCCAAGCGCGGCGATACCTGGAAAACGGTAAAGTTTAATTTCGGTCCGCGACCAAAACCGACCGGGCGGGGGAGTGAAATCGCGGCATACAACGGCGTCACTTCAGGCAATGGGCATCTGACGGGCAAGCGCGCGGAAGTCGCGGCCAAGGCATCCTAAGGCGATGGCGCCACCGGTTGCCAACCTCATTCCGCTGCCGAGCGTTGCCCCGAACGCGAGCTCGTCCTATTCGCAGGACGATCCGGAAATCGCGAGCGCGATATCGCGGGCCCAGGATAATCTTCTCCGGCAACAGCACCCGGACGGCCACTGGTGCGGTGAGCTCCTGGTCGATAGCACCCTCTGCTCCGACTACGTGCTCTTCATGCACTGGCTCGGTGAAGTCGACGACGCTCTCCAGCAACGCTGCGTCCGCCACATTTTGAAACGCCAGCTGCCTGACGGCGGATGGAACATTTACTACGGCGGGCCGAGCGAAGTGAACGCCTCGGTGAAAGCCTACTTCGCCCTTAAGCTTGCCGGGCATTCGGCCGATCTGCCGTTCATGCACGACGCCCGCGCCAACATTCTTCGGCTTGGCGGAATTCCGAAGATGAACACCTTCAGCAAGCTTTACCTCGCGCTGCTGGGGCAGTTCCCGTGGCAGTATCTGCCCACGATCCCGGTCGAGATGATCCTCCTCCCGAGTTGGGCGTTCTTTAACATTTACAAAATGTCCTCCTGGAGCCGGGCGATGCTGATCCCGCTCGCGATCATTAATCATTTCAAGCCGACCCGTGAACTCCCCGGGATGAAGCAATTGCACGAGCTGTATCCTCTCGGTACAGAGCACAAGGATTTCACACTTTCCCGCGATCCCCGCTTTTTTGCCTGGCGGAATTTTTTCCTGCGGGCGGATCACGCCATCAAGATCATTTCGAAACTGGGATGGCGTCCGATGCGCCGGCGCGCCTTGGAGGAAGCCGAACGCTGGATGATCGAGCGGATCGGGGAGGGGAGCGACGGATTGGCTGCCGTTTTTCCAGCGATGCTCAACTCGCTGATCGCCCTGCGCGCTCTCGGGTATTCGCCCAACAATCCGATTTACAAAAAAGCCGCGAACGACTTTGCCGGCCTCTTCGTCGATGACCCGGAAGATTTCCGGATCCAGCCCTGCCTGTCGCCTGTCTGGGACACGGCGATCAATATCATCGCGCTGGCCGAGTCCGGCCTGCCGGCGGACCATCCCTCGCTCAAGAAGGCCGCCAATTGGCTGGTCGACAAAGAAGTCCGCACCCAGGGCGATTGGACGATCAACAATCCCCACACGGATGCGAGCGGTTGGGCCTTCGAATACAACAACGTTTATTATCCGGATACCGACGATACCGCGATGGTGTTGATGGGACTTCGGCTCGCAAAGCCGGACGACCAGGAGGCACTCGATGCCCTTTTCAAACGCGCGATCGCCTGGCAGCTCAGCTTCCAATGCCGTGACGGCGGGTGGGCGGCGTTCGACAAGGAAGTGACCAAACATTGGCTCGAGGACATGCCGTTCGCGGATCACAACGCGATTCTCGATCCGACCTGCAGCGATCTCACCGCGCGCACCCTCGAGCTTTTCGGCTACATCAATTTCGACGTGAAACAGCGCTCGGTCCGCGAAGCCATCCGCTATCTCTTTGAAACGCAGGATGACGACGGTTCGTGGTACGGACGCTGGGGCGTCAATTACATTTACGGGACATGGCAGGTGCTCCGCGGCCTGCGCGCCATCGGCGAGAACATGACGCAGGATTGGATCCTGCGCGGACGTGATTGGCTCGAGAGCTGCCAGAATGCGGATGGCGGCTGGGGAGAAACCTGCGCATCCTATGACGACCCGACGGTGAAAGGGTGCGGCGAAAGCACCGCCTCGCAGACCGCCTGGGCGATCATGGGAATCTGTGCCTGTGGCGATCTCGATCGGGCCAGCGTGCAGCGAGGTTTGCGTTATCTGCTTTCGACCCAACGAGCCGACGGCGCCTGGGACGAACCGCAAATCACGGGCACCGGTTTCCCCCGCGTCTTTTATCTCAAGTACGACATGTACCGGCAGAATTTTCCGCTGCTCGCGCTCGCGACTTACATCAATTACCGCAGCGGCCTCGGCCATTATCCCAGCTTCTATCGCTGCGGCGCATGAGCGAAACGGCCGAGAACCGGCAGGTCGTTGAAGTCATTAATGCCGTGTTGAGCGGCGAGAAACCAATCGCCGCGCTGGACACGGTTATCGCGGATGATTTTCACGACCATGCCGCATTTCCTGGTCAGCGACCCGGCCGGGCTGGCTTCGCCGATGCGGTCGGAAATTTGCGAGCGGCTTTTGACCAGAAAGTGCGGAGTCTGCATACTGCGGCGGAAGGCGATCTCGTCATCGATCACTGGGTTTCAGAGGGGGTGCATCGCGGCGCTTTTTTTGGGATCGAGCCGACGGGGAAGAACGTTCGGATCGAAGGGTTCAGCGTTTGGCGAATCGTGGATGGCCGTGCCGCCGAGGCCTGGGGTCTGGTTGATATCGCGGGATTGATGAGGCAACTGAAGGCGTGATGGCAACGAAACGGCGCCCTCCCCTCTGGCGTTGTCCTGAGTGCGGCCGCGCTTTCGCCAATCGCAATCAATCCCACGCCTGCGGGAATTACACCCTCGCTTCACATTTCGACGACAAACCGAAAACGGTCCGTGCCATTTTCGATAAGCTGCTCGCAGTCGCCAGGCGGAACGGGCCGGTAACTGTTCTGCCCGAGAAAACCCGGATCGCGTTTCAGGTTCGGATGAGCTTTGCCGCCTTCGTCATCCGACGAAACTGGGTGGACGGACACGTCGTCCTCGCGCGCCGCCTGGAGAACCCGCGCTTTCGCCGAATCGAGACTTTTTCGCCGCGAAATCATCTTCACGCCTTTCGATTCGAGAGCGTGGACGAGATCGACGACGAAGCCGCCGCCTGGTTTACCGAAGCCTATCAAGTCGGCCAGCAGCGCCATCTCGGTTGACGGCGGACGTGCGAACGGGCGCTGCAAATCTTGACGGCTTAAAGCCGTCAAGATTCCGTAGCGGCAATCTAAAGGGTGCGACGGCCCTGTCGGAGCGGCGCCGTAAATTTGGCAGTTCGCTGCTTGATTGACGCGCTGCCGCAGGCAGTGACATTGCCAAACTATGGCCTACGAATTACCAAAACTGCCCTACGCCTACGACGCGCTTGAGCCGCACATCGATGCGCGCACGATGGAAATCCATCACACCAAGCATCACCAGACTTACATCACCAACGTCAACAACGCCCTCAAGGATAAACCCGAACTCGCGAACAAATCCGTCGAGGATCTGATCAAGGACCTCAATTCTGTGCCGGAAGACATTCGCGGCGTCGTCCGCAACAACGGCGGCGGGCACGCGAACCATTCTTTCTTCTGGAAGATCATGGGCCCGAACGCCGGCGGCGAACCGTCCGGCAAACTCGGCGATGACATCAAATCCACTTTCGGGAGCTTCGACGCTTTCAAGGAAAAGTTCGCCGATGCCGGAGCCAAACGTTTCGGGAGCGGCTGGGCGTGGCTGATCAAGAACAAGAGCGGCAAACTCGAAGTCGTTTCTACTCCGAACCAGGACAGCCCGCTCATGGAGGGCAACACGCCACTCCTCGGAGTCGATGTCTGGGAGCACGCCTATTACCTGAACTACCAGAACCGCCGGCCCGATTACATCAAGGCCTGGTGGAACGTGGTGAACTGGGACGAAGTCGCGAAGAACTATTAAGCGACGACGTTTTGCTCATCTGTAGCGGCGGTCTCTGACCGCCGTGAGGTGGAGCTTCGGCGGTCAGAGACCGCCGCTACAGAAATGGCCTATCTAAACGACAACTACCTCAAGCTCCAGGCTGGCTATCTCTTTCCCGAAATCAGCCGCCGGGTCCGTGAATTTTGCGACGCGAATCCGGACGCGGCGAAACGCCTGATTCGCTGCGGGATCGGCGACGTCACCGAGCCGTTGCCGCCGGCCGTTATCGCGGCCATGCACCACGCGGTGGATGAGCTCAGCGTCCGCGAGACTTTCCGCGGCTACGGCCATGAGCAGGGTTTGGAATCGCTGCGCGAGAGAATCGCGGAACAGGATTATCGCGACCGCGGCGTTGAGATGACCATGGACGAGATTTTTATCTCGGAAGGCTCGAAATCGGACTGCGGCTACATCCTCGACGTTTTGGGCGACCAAAACAAACTGGCGATTACCGACCCGGTTTATCCGGTTTACGTCGATACGAATGTCATGGTGGGGCACACGGGAGCCGCCGACAAATCAGGTCGATACGAAGGAATCACCTACCTGCCTTGCGGCCCCTCGAATAATTTTGTGCCCGAGCCGCCGTCGGAGCCGGTCGACATCGTTTACCTTTGTTTTCCGAATAATCCGACCGGCGCCGTGGCCTCCCGGGAGCAGTTGACCCGCTGGGTTGAGTACGCGCGTAAACACGAGTCCATCATCCTGTTCGATGCGGCGTATGAGGCTTACATCAGCGATCCAAAAATTCCGCACTCGATTTTCGAAATCCCAGGTGCCTGCGAATGCGCGGTGGAGTTTCGCAGTTTCTCCAAGAATGGCGGGTTCACCGGCGTGCGTTGCGGATTCACAGTCATGCCGAAGAGTTTGCTGGCGCGCACGGCGGGCGGCGAGCGGAAGCCGATCCACCCTCTTTGGCATCGCCGCTGGAGCACAAAAGCCAACAGTGTGAGTTATCCGGTTCAACGGGGCGCCGAGGCCATTTACACGCCGGAAGGGCGCGAGCAGGTGCGCCATTTGATCGATCATTACATGGGGAACGCGCGGATCCTGCGCGAAGCGGCGGAGCACGCCGGTCTCGAGGTTTATGGTGGCGTGAACGCGCCCTACATTTGGGTCTCGACGCCTCCCGGCCTGACGAGCTGGCAGATGTTCGATCGGATGTTGCACGAGCTTAACGTCGTGATCACGCCCGGGAGCGGATTCGGATCCTGCGGCGAAGGGTTCTTCCGCATCTCGGCCTTCAACAGCCGGGAAAACGCAGAGGAAGTGGGACGGCGCCTTATTGGAGACGGCCTGCCACCAGGCCGTTGAGAGAAAGCGATGCTGCATCCCTCCGGCACGATGGCGTGCCGGCTCCATTGGAAAGCGTCCCAGCTACAGCCCCTTGTCGCGGCACAGCTCGCGCGTAAATTTCGTGCTTCAGAAAATCGAATAATGGCCGTTACCACCCAAAATCTTCCGCAACTCTATCGCTTTTGTTTCCTAATGACAGGCGACGCGAGCAAGGCGCAGAGCGCCTTTCAGGACACAGTCCGGGAAGCGGCCCTGCGCTCCGCGAAAGACGAGCCGCCTCCGGATCGCTTCTGGTTTTTTAATGACGCGCGCTGGCGCTGCCTCGCGCTCGGCGAGCAGGATCTGCAGGCTGAGCCGGGAATGTTGGAGGAGGCCGAAATTTCTCCCGCGGCCCCGAAGCAGATCGCACAGCTGGAGCCTAATCAGCTCGCGGTCTGGATTTCCGCAGCCCCCGAGCCGCAGCGCAGTGCCCTGGCCCTTTTTTATCTGGACGAATTCACCTTGAACGAAATGCTCACGATGCTGGAAATGAAGACCGGCGAGTTTGCCGGGCTGATTTCGAGCGGGCGTCGTCAATTCCAATCCTGGCTCGACGCCACCACGCCATATCACGAAGAAGAAGTTTTCGATGCCGGACAAGTCTGACCTTCTTCTGGGCTGCGCGCCCATCACGGAAAAGCCGGGGATCGACCGCGCGATGCGGGTGGCGATCCAGCGCGCGCGCCACGGGAAGAAGGCAGCCGCGTTTGGCCATCAGCAGGCGTTCGACACGGCGATGGCCAGGCTCGTTCATGAGATCCCGGTGGACGCGCAGGTGGCGGAATGGTTCGCAAACGAAAACCTCATTCCGGTGGTGAGGCGCCGCTGGAAAAAGATCCTGCTCAATCCAGTTGTCATCGCGATTGCCCTGGCCCTGCTCGTCATCAGCGGCGTCGCTGCTTATCGCGTGCGCGAGCACTTGCGCGACTTTCCCGGCGCGGACAAGGCGCGAAGACTTCTCACGGTGGGCGCTTCGACCCGATCGGTCTTGCTCGATCCGTTGAAAACGGAGGCCGGCGCCCTGAGCGATTTCTATTTCATGAAGCACCGGCTCGAGCATTATGACGTGCCGGCTGAGTTCGCCGATTTCAAAACCTTGGGCACGCGTGTTTTTGACGACGATGAAGTCCGTCGCGTCGCCCAAATCTGGTTGGTGGAAAAGCGGATGCAGTGTTTTCTCTTCCCGGCCGAGGCCGACCCCAAAACCGGCCAGGTCACCGATTTTTCCGATTGGCGTTTCGTCGAGTTGGAAGGCTGGACGGGCGCGGTCACCCAGCGAAACGGCGTTTGTTTCATGGCCGCAATTCGCGGCGGCGAAAAAGATCTCCAGCCGTACTTGGAGAAAAAGAAGGAGTAAACGGGTGAGGGGAGTGCCAGAGGGGAGAATCGAACTCCCGACCAACCCCGAAAGCTTTCGGGGCTGCCTACCGGCGCAAATAGTAAATCGCGAGTTTAGGGTTCTTCTTTTTTTTCAATCGACATTCGACCGAGCGGGCCTCGCTTAGCGACGAAAATCTCTTTGCTGCAACAATTTCAAGTTTCTCACCGAGACGCTTCGTGGTTGCGGTGTGACCACGAATATGCTGCGCGAAGCGTGCATCGAGATCGACGGTTGAGCCAATGTAATGGCGACCGGTGGAACCGCGGAGGATATAGACCCAAGCCATTTAAGAAACTGCCAGAGGGGAGAATCGAACTCCCGACCAAGGGCTTATGAGTCCCCTGCTCTACCGCTGAGCTACCCTGGCGTTTGCGAGACAAACTCAATACCGCCGCGAGCGTTTGTGTCAACGGGCTCATCGACAGCTTCCGTTCGTAGCGTCGCGTGAAACGCTGGGATTCCCGGCTGCCTCGGACCTGCTTGAGCGCCGGAGGCGCGCCGGATTAGAGCCCGGAGTGAGCAGAGCGAACTCCGGGGACCTTTCACAAATCCACCAAACCCCGAAGGGGTGACGGAAACCACGCCTTTTGGGCGGCATCGATCCTTCCGTCGCCCCTGTTCGGGGCTTGATTTCAGTCGGGATCGGCACCCGGAGTTTCGCTTCGCTTCACTCCGGGCTCTAATCCGACGCCCCGTTGGGGCTAACCATAACGGCAGAATCGGAACGTGAGCGCGCTTTCCTTGCAGCGCCGGAGGCGCGTGGGATTAAAGCCCGGAGTGAAGCGCAGCGAACTCCGGGGGGGGTGGATCCCGAATCACCTAACCCCGAAGGGGTGACGGAAACCCGCGCATCGCACGGGATGACAAATCGGAAATGACGCTGAAAATAGAGCGTGACCGAGCTCTACCTCGAAGATTTGCACGTCGGCGATCGCTTTGATTCCGACGTTGTCCACGTGACGGAGGAGGACATCATCGCTTTTGCCCGCGACTTCGACCAGCAGGCGTTTCACCTCGATAAATCCGCCGCCGAGAAGAGCGTTTTCAAGGGCCTGGCCGCCAGCGGCTGGCATACGGCGGCGATGAGCATGAAGTTGTATACCACCGGAAAATTTCGAGCGGCCGGTGGCTCGGTTGGTTTGGCCGTGGACGAATTGCGGTGGCCGCATCCGGTCCGGCCGGGAGATACGCTGCGGCTCGAGACTGAAATCCTGGAGGTGCGCCCGTCCCAATCGAAGCCCAATCGCGGCATTATCCGCATCCGGAACGTGACCACGAACCAGCGCGGCGAGATTGTCCAAACGTTCCTCGCCTACGTGATGGTGCAGCGGCGTCCTCGGTAGGGATTGGCTTGGTAGGGACGCCGCGCTGCGGCGTCCGCGAGCACAAGTTGCAGCGCTATCCTTGCGGACGCGCCCGCGCGCCGTCCCTGCCATTAACCCTCCTCCACGAGCCGTTTGCAGCTCGCGAGATCGAGTTTGCCAGAGCCGAGAACAGGAATCGCTTCCACGCGGCGGACCGTCCTTGGAATCCACAAGTTCGGAACTCCGGACTCAGCCAGGGCCGATCGCAGCGTCGGCAAATCCAGCTCGATGCTGCTCAGGAGAATGAGCGCTTCACCCTTGGCCGCGTCCGGCACACCCATGACCGCGACCATGCGCGTCGACTGATCCAGGTTCAACGTCGTGATGATCTTCTGTTCGATTGTTTCGTGCGGCACCATCTCGCCCCCAATCTTCGAGAAACGCGACAGGCGCCCTTCGATGAAAAGAAACCCGTCTTCGTCGAAACGTCCGATGTCGCCGGTCATGAACCAGCCGTCACGCAAGACCGCGGCGGTTTGTTCCGGAGCGTCGAGGTAACCTTCGAAAATGTTCGGGCCGCGCAGCCAGAGCATTCCCGTTTCGTGAAGCGACCGGTGCGCGTTCGTTTCCGGATCGCGAATTTCCGCCGCGATCCCCGGGAGCAGTTTGCCAGTCGCGCCGAGACGATTCGAAGGCTGGACGCTTTGGCCAGGCTTCGAAGGCGTCAACTGCGGAAGATTCACGCTGACCACCGGCGATGTCTCGGTAAGCCCGTAGCCTTGCATCACCTCCTTGCCGAATTGCACGGCGAACGCGTTCGCCAGTTCGTCCGGCAATTTTTCCGCGCCGGTGATCAGGAGACGGACGCTGCGCAACTGCGGCGGCTCGGCCTTGCGCAAGTAGGCCCGGAGAAATGTCGGCGTCGCCAGCATCACCGTGATCGCATGCTCTTCCACCAATCCCGCGATCTTTTTCGCTTCCAACGGATTCGGGTAAGTGACCACGCGCACCCTCTCGATGAGCGGATACCAAAGCGTGACCGTGCAGCCGAAGCTGTGAAAAAACGGGAGCGACCCGAGGATCACGTCGTTCTTTTTCGCTTCGAGGAACACGGCGAATTGCGAGACGTTGCCGACAATATTGCGGTGGCTCAGGACCACGCCTTTCGGTTTCCCGGAACTTCCGCTCGTGAACAAGAGAACGGCTTCTTCGTGGTCGCCGATTCGCGGTAACCGAAGGCGCCGGGCCAGGATGGACGCCGGCAAAATGAGCGCGGCGATCCACGAACCGAGGATCTTTTTCTTCATCGGCGGCAGCACTTCGTCCAGGTGAATGACGTTTTGCGTCCAGGGAAAATCCTCGAGCCGTTTGGCCAGCGCTCGCGCGCTGATGATGGTGGTAACGCGCCCCTGCTCGATTGCGGACTCGACCGCGTCGCGCGGGCTGGTGAAGTTCAGGTTCACCGGGACCTTGTTCGCGAGGGTCACGGCTAGATTCGCGACCACGCCGCCTTTGCCCGGCGGAAGGACAACTCCGATCCGCTTTTCCGGACAATTAGTTTTCAGGTGCCGGCTCAACGCGAGGGCGACCCCGAGCAACTTACTTCGCGACAAGGTGCTCCCGTCCAGGCCGTCGGTGAGCGCGGTTCGAAACGGATGGCGTTTGAGTCCGCGCAAACAGGCGCGCCCGAGGTGCTCGCGCAGGATCGGCCGCTGGCTGTAACAAAATTCCCCGAGCTTGAGCAGCTCTTCGCGCACGCTGGCGATGTCGGCCGCATCCGCCGGCAGGGGCTGGCCGAATGCGACCATCACCCGATACGGCACCGCGCTGGGCCATTTCGTAAAAAAGCGTCCGCCCTTGAAAGAAAAGATCGAACCCCAAAGACGGTCGAGCCAGACAGGGACGACCGGCGCTTCCGCCTGCCGGGCGATGATTTCATAACCGCGGCGCAGGCGCAGAAGCGATCCGATTCGCGTGAGTTCGCCCTCGGGGAACAGACAGACAATCTCGCCCGCCTCAATCCGCGCGACCGCCTCGCGCATCGCGTCTTTCGCTTTGCGGGCCGTGATTGGGATGCAACCGACCGCTCGCAACACAGGATTAAGAACACGATTCTTGTACACGCCCGCGTCGATGATGAACCGAACCGGGCGCGGACAGGCAAGCGAGAGCACGATGGCGTCCACCCAGGTGATGTGATTCGGCAGGAGAAGGAAACCGCCCGTCGGGAGATCTTCGCGGCCCACGGTGGAAACGCGATAAATCACCCGCGCGATGCCCAAGCCAAAAAAACGGAGCACGCTTTCGACGCCGGAAGATTTAGCCATTGTTTGTTTATGGTTTACAAGGAGCCGGTTGTCCCATGCAATCGGCAATTCCATGATGACAAAGGATTCCCCTGGCCGCCTGGGAGCACGCACCGCAGTCGCGCTCTTGCTTTCGATCAATATTTTTAATTATGTCGACCGGCAAATCCTGGCGGCCGTCGAACCTTCTATCCGGGCGGCGTTTTTTCTGCCGGGGGACAAAAACGCCCTCGCGATCAGCGGTAGCCTTGGAAGTGCGTTTCTTGTCACCTACATGCTGGTCGCGCCTGCGCTCGGCTGGCTGGCGGACCGTTTTTCGCGCTGGGTTATTATCGGACTCGCGGTTATTTTTTGGAGCTTCGCCACCGCCGGTTCCGGTTTGGCTGCGACTTACGGCATTTTGTTTTTTACCCGCATTCTTGTTGGAGTCGGGGAAGGCGGATACGGACCGGCGGCGCCGACAATTTTGGCGGATCTGTTTCCGATTGAGAAACGCGGCCGCATTATGTCTTTCTTTTTCGCGGCCATTCCGGTCGGCAGCGCGCTGGGTTACGTCATTGGCGGAGCGGTCCTGACGCATTTGACTTTCGTGGCCGAGCCGGACCGGTGGCGCTGGGCCTTATGCCTGGTGGCAGTCCCGGGAATCGCTCTCGGCCTTTGGTGTTTTTTGCAGCGAGACCCACGTGCCGTCCACGGCGTGCGTCCCGAGAAACAACGCGCGAAATGGGGGGACTACCTTACGATCATTCGAACGCCTTCCTTCCTTATAAACTGCGGAGCTCAGACGGCGATGACCTTCGCGGCGGGTGGGATCGGCTGGTGGATCGCGGCATATTTGAAGGATCGTGGTTTGCCTTCATCCTCCACCGAGATTTTCGGAGTCATCATTGCCGTTGCGGGTCTGACCTCGACTTTGATCGGCGGTTGGCTGGCGGATCGTCTTCGCAATAAGTATCGTGGTTCCTACTTCCTCGTCTCAGGCTGGGGAATGCTCTGCGCCTTTCCCCTTTTCGTGGCCATGTTGTTTACGCCCTTTCCATTCGCCTGGCTGTGGATGTTTGGGTCGGTCTTCTTCTTGTTTCTCAACACCGGACCGTCGAACACGGCGTTGGCCAACGTTACGTCGCCGAAGGTGCGCGCGACAGCGTTTGCCTTTAACATCCTCATGCTTCACATGTTTGGCGACGTTCCGGCATTTCCCGCAATCGGCTATGTGGCTGGCCACAGTAATTGGACGACTGCGTTTCTCGTCGTCTCGGGAATGATGCTTTTGGCGGGGGTTCTTTGGCTGATTGGGGCGAAGTTTTTGCCCCGCGACATTGCCCGTGTCGAGGCGGCCGCTGCCTGAGACCCACCCAGCCGTTAAAGCAAAACAGCAGGAGCGCTCCCGCACTCCTGCTGTTCTGAATACAATTGCTTGGTTAACCTTACGGCGTCGGAGCCGCTTCCGGTTCGGAAGTCTTTTTCTCGGATTTTTGCGATTTCTTTGGCTTCGATTCGCTCGTCGTGCTTTCCGTGGCGGAATCGCTCTTCGGCGATTTCTCGGTCTTGGCCTCGGACTTCTTCGAGCTGCTCTTGGTCGAGTCGCTCTGGGTGGATTCGGTCTTCGTCGACTCATCCGTCGCGGTATCGGCGCTACTCTTCTTCTTCGTGCTCTTTGACGAAGGGCTGCTCGCGCTTTCAGACGCCGGGCTCTTGGCGGTGGAAGGTTTCGAAGCGGAGGCGCTGGCGGCCGGCTTCGAGGGCGAGGACGTGGCCGGGCTCATAGGCGTTGGCTTCGGAGTCACGATGGCCGCAGCTGTCCCACTCGGGCTCGGCGCTGCCGACGCGGCGGGCGTAACACTCGTCGCCGGCACCGCGGTTGCATTGGTCGAGGCGCTCGCGTTCGTAGTTGTCGTCGTCCCGCTCGTGCTGGTATTCGTCACGCCGATACTAAAGCTTGGCGTCACGCCGAAGTAGCCGTAAACACCGCTGATATATTCCGGCCGGCTGTATTCTTCGATCCGAGTCGATTCCCACACTGGGGCGCTGTAGATTTTTTCCCGCTCCACTCGCGTGACGTATACGCGCGGTTCGGAGCTTACCGAAAAGACGCTCCAGGGCGCCGCGACGGTTTTTGTCGTGGTCGTGGTACTCGTTGTCGTCGTCCCGCCCCCTCTGGTTGAAAGAACCACGTAAGCGAGGCAACCGCTGTTTCGATCGAGCACGAAATCCTTGATCTCGCCGACATCCTGTCCGCGTGAATCCTTGATTTTGGAACCGATAACGCTGCTACTTTGAATGTAACCCGTTGTGGTTGTGGTCGTGCTCTGGGTCGTCTGAGCGAAAACAGGAGCAATGGCGAGACCCAATACGGCCAAAGTTGCTCCCAACAGAAGTGATTTTTTCATAAGCATGTAGATGTGACTGACGGAAAGCGCGGCCGCATTATTCAGCAGCGTTATCCAAGATTGATTCGTTAGACCACGAACCTTTGGATGGCAGAAAGGCTTGCGCTTTTCTCGCGCTTGGAGGCGGCCTGCCGTCGTAATGGGGCCGGCTCGCCGCGGCGAGCCGGAGAGCTAACGCGCCGAAACTGCCAACGGTTCCGGCTATTCCAAATTGTAAGCTTCCACCAAAGCCACGCCCGTCGTCGCCCCTTTGCCTTGCACGATCGCGGTGTAATGCCCGGGAGCCAGGCTGGTTTGCAGAGCAGACTCACGCGGATTCGTCGGCTGCAAAGAAGCGGGAATGGGTTGGCCGTTTACCGACGTCCCCCAGTCGTCGTTACCGGTGAGACTTCCGTTCGCATCGTAAAGCTGCAGCATTGGATCCTGGAGCGTGTTCGCCACGCCAAATGCCGTCAGCGAGGGGCCGATCGCGCGCAATACCACCTGCCCCGCAGTCGGGCCGCCGATGACGACGCCGGCGATCAAGACATTGTCCCCGGTGCCGGCGAACCCCAGGGTGCTGATATTTCCCAACTGCGAATCCGCGGGAAGATCGCCATCATAAACCTCGACGAGTGCAGTCCCAAGGGTCCCATCGTGTCCGCGAACCACGGCTGTGTAGGAGCCGGGGGCAAGCGTCAGGACTAGAGCCGACTCGAGCTCGTGCGCCGGCGACAAACTCTTCGTCTCCAACTCCGCGGCAGACACGGCATCGTCCTGCCAATTATCGTTGGTTGCGATCTCTCCGCTCACTCCGTGCACCGTCAGCACTGGGTCCGCCAGGGCATCCGTCAAACCCGCGGCCTGCAACGACGGACCAATGGCGCGCACGACGACCTTCTTCGGCGCGGTTCCCGTAATGATGAAACCGCCGATCCCCACATTCTGGGTGGCGTCGATCCGGAGTCTTGTGGAGATATTGAAGAATTGCGGCTTCGCGCCTGGCTTCACCGGCAGCCAGAGCATTTGGAGCTGCGGATCCCACGGCGCTCCCTGGCTCTCATAAGGCCCGGCGCTCTCGGGCTGCGTCGTCGCGTTCCAGAAATCCACCGGTCCAAAGATATTTTGCAGGGTATAATTGGCCGCTTGTTCCGCGGTCATCGGATCGGCCCACGCGACTCGACCATTGGGAGTCCCATTCCCGTCGGAATCCGCCAGCAGCTGGCCGCTGAGGCTCATGCTACCCCACTCCGAGACGCGGGTGAACGGATCGCGATTTGTGCCGGGGTCCATGAGACTGTTCCACGGGTCCCAACCTGCCTGCGTGATATGCGTTCCCATTCGTGTCCGAATGTAAATCACGCTCGGCATTTGCTGGGACGGCGAATAAAACCACGGCCGGCCGAGGAAAACGGAATTGTTCGGAGCGGTCGTGCCGTTCTCTCGTGAAAACCCTTTCACGAGCTCGCAATCGAGAAAGATCAATCCATTGGCGATGACGCGCAGCGTGTCGGCGGCGGTGAGATAGCCCAAGCCCGTGCTCTCGATCGTGCAGTGGTCGAAGACCGCGGTCGCGTTTCCGAAAATGAAATCGGCGTCGCCCGTGATGAAGCTGTTACTGAAGTACTGTCTGGTCGAGCTCCAGACGAGAAGCGTGTCCTGGTAGCCGAGGAAACGAACATTATCGAACACGGCCCGGTCTGCGTCGCAGCGTGTCGCCAGGGCCTGAAACAAACTGCTTTGGGGCGTGGAATTCTCGAAAGTCAGGTTGCGCGCCATGAAAGCCGTCGCGCTCGGATGGATCGAGACCACCTCATTCAGCGACGCCGGCGTCTGCGTGATGTGGTATGAAATGGTCACGTTCTCCGGTCCTGCGCCCTGGCCAATGAAGGTGACCCATGGTTTATCGACAATCACCCGCTCGACGTACCTCCCTGGCGCGATAAAGATATTCGCCCGGTCCGTTTCCGTCTGATCTTGGACGGCATCGACAGCGCTTTGGACCGTCGGAAAGGCGCCGTCCGCGCCGGCCGGATTCACAAAATAATCGCGACCGATCGCGCTGCTGGCCGAAGCCAGAGCCATCGCGCAAAGGCAAAGCCATACCGCGCCAGGCGATTTTGGCCTGGCGCTCAATGGTCGGGAACGGGGCATCCGATGAGATAACGCTAACACCGCGGCCAGGTCGAGCATTTTGGAGGCCGAGCAGGGGGTGGGGAGATGGAGTAGTGGAGTAATGGAGTGATGGGGTGATTAGCAGCCGGAGGGCGGGAATGGAGCCGGCGGAAGCCGAGCGACATAGGCGAAGCCCGGGCGGGGTGAGCAAGCGGGAGCAAGCGAGTCAATCGAACCGGCGCGTTAAGCAAAGGCCCCGTTGTCAGTTCATCCCGAGCATGTTGAACAGGCGGGGGCGGGAATGGAGCGAGTGGGACGAGCGACATAGACGGAAAGCCGCGAGGGTAGCGGTGAGCGAGGCGGGAGCCGAGCGAATCAATCGAACCGGCACGTTGAGCAA